>JAAZIE010000032.1 GCA_012510305.1 Bacillota bacterium
GCTCCATCCTGACGCGCGAGATCCTTCGGGCTGCGCCCTCAGGATGACAGATAATGGCAGCCCCGCTCCATTTCTACAAGGCGGCGCTATAGTAAGAGCGGTTGATGATATCCCGCTTCAATTCATCGGAGAGATTGATGAAATACTCGCAGTAACCGGCGATGCGCACCAGGAGATCGGGATACTTTTCCGGATTTTCGTATGCATCGAGCAAGATCTTGCGGTCGAGCACGTTGGGCTGCAGCTGCATGCCCCCGCCGGTCAGAAATGTCTTGAACAGCCCGGCCAGGTTCTCGACCCCTTCCGGGCCGAGGAAGAGGCCGGCATCGATGCTCAGCGTGGCGGTAACCCCATTTTCGGCATGCTCGACAAAGTCAACCCCCGAGATGGCGTTGAGCGCTGAAAAGAGATCGCTCTGCTGCGCTCCATAGTGCGGCACGATGCTGTTGGCCAGGGGCACCCCTTTCAACCGTCCCGAGGGCAGGGCCGGCGTACTTTTCCCGAAAATATTGGCCAGGTTCAAAGCGTAATAGCCTGCCGCGTAGCGGCCGTTGCGGGGACAGCTTTCCACCGAATCGAGGGCGCGGTTATAGATCTCCATGACCCGGTTCACCCAGGCGGTCGCTTCGGGGGAGCAGTCGTCGCCAAACTTGGGCACCGCCAGCAGCGCCGCCCTGATCTTGCCGCCCTTTTCCCCCGCAAAGTTATCGTTCATCGCTTCAATGACCTCGCCTAGAGCAAACTGCTCCTTCTTGAAGACCACTTCATCGATGGCGTGCAGCGAATCGGCCACATCGGTAATACCGACGGCCTGGATACCGCAGCTGTTGAAGGTGGTTCCGCCCTCGGTGGCATCTTTTCCGCTCTCCAGGCATCCCGGGTAGAGCGAAGAAGCCAGCGGGGTTTGAAAATTGGTGCGGTGTTCTTTTTCCATCCCCTGCTGCTCCGTGAATTCCGACCGGGCCAGCTCATTTAGCCGCGCCTGGTAGCGCTCGAGGAACTCGCTCATGCCGGCGGGCGGGTCGTAGCGGTGGAGCCCTCTTTTCTGCGCGCGTTTTTCCCGCGCCCTTTCGCAGCGGGCCTGCACGATATCCGTTATTTTCCCCTTGTTTTTGGAGATATGGCTGAAAAAGTTGATCAACAGGTGTGCCGTGCGCTCGCCGGGCCCGTAGCGCCACAGGTCGTGCTCCTGCCCTTTCAAGGCCTGCAGAAAGGGTATCGCCAGGTTCATATTGGCACAATCGGTATTGCCAAAATGATCATCGGAGGCGACCGGTTCAACGCAGCCCACGATGGAGTAGTCCCGGGCGTTCTCCAGGGTGGTGGGGTAATGCTTCAGCAGCGACTCGATATAGATCTCGTCGCTGAAAAGCTGAGGCAGCGGGATACCCTTGAGGTAAACTTGAGCGATCCTTTCCATATATTCCGGGGGGCTGCCCTGATGGATTCGCGCCGCCGGATCGGCCGAGCGCGGGTGCAGTGCGCAGGTGTCCAGCAGCATGTAGGTCAGGTCGTTGGTGGCATCGCGGCCCTCCCGGTCCACGCCGCCAAAAGTGTAGGCCTGGTCCGTCGAGACGGTCTCGAAAAGCTTGAAGAGCTCCGGAAAGCTTTCCCCGTTGTTCACCAACACCAGCTCTTCCATCTTGAGGATGAAGAGGCAGAGCAGCTCCCTGGCCTCTTCATAGGTGATCC
>JAAZIE010000284.1 GCA_012510305.1 Bacillota bacterium
CAGGTGGGGATGACCGCTCTTTGTTTCTTTGCGGCGTCACCGATTGTAGGGCTCTTTACCCGCGATCCCGCAGCGATTGAGCTGGGGGCCGGCTTTTTAAAAATTATCTCCGCCAGCATGATCTTGATGGGTCCTTTTCATATCATTGATGCGGTTTTCAAGGGCTCCGGCTATACCGTGCCTTCCATGGTCAGCGCCCTGGTGGCCAACTGGGTGATCAAGCTGCCGCTCGCCTATCTCCTGGCGCTGCCGCTCAACCTGGGTTCCAACGGCATCTGGTGGGCCGTGAGCATATCCGTTGCTGCAGAATTCCTTATCCTGCTGCCCTGGTACCGCCGCGGCGGCTGGTCCCGCCGTGAAATCAGGGTTGGCTTGCTGGAGCCGGCAGACTGACTTCAGGGGTAAATCACGCCTGGAGGAGTCATGGTGAATAGAGCGATCTTTCAAGTCCCAACCCCGCCCGGTTGAAGATCTGCTGCTCTTCAGATATGATCTGAGCATAACCTATCCACAGGGCGGTTCCTGTTTGGACCTGAAAGAGGGATCTAACGATCGCTAAATTGCTTCCCGATAAGATTACGGTCTTGCTTCCACAGGGCAGCACCATCGCTGTGCCCGGCGGGCGCAGCCTGCAGGAGATCGCTGCCGAGGTGCAGCAGCACCACGATGCCCCCATCGTCGCCGCGCTGGTGGAAAACTCTCTTTTTGAGCTCACCGCGGCGGTGGAGGCGCCCTCGAAAGTGCGCTTTCTGGACCTTACCGATAAGGAGGGGCGGCGCATTTACCGGCGCAGCCTCACCCTCCTGTTCATTGCCGCCGCCTTTGATCTCTTTCCCGGCGCGGCGATTTCGGTGGAGCATTCCCTGGGCCAGGGTCTTTTCTGCAAAATTAAAAAGGAGCCCGCGCTGGATGCCGCCGATGTGGCCGCGGTGGAGCAGCGCATGCGGCAGCTGGTCCGGGCAGACCTGCCCCTGCAAAAAAGGAGGGCCTCCCCCGGGGAAGCGGCGCAGATCTTTTTGCGCCAGAGTTTTGATGACAAGGTGGCCCTGCTAAAAAACTGGCCCAAAGACTACTTGAACCTCTACCGCCTGGGCGATATGGAAGACACCCTTTACGGATATCATGTGCCGCGCACGGGGATGCTCCGGATATTTAAACTGAAGCATTACCCGCCGGGGCTGGTCTTGAGATTCTCCGGCGAAAGAGATCCTGCCCGGATCGCTCCTTTTGTGGAGCAGATAAAACTCTTTGAAATCTTCCGGGAGGCCGGCCAGTGGGGCAAGATTCTCGGTTTTGACACGGTGGGCGCGATGAACAAGCTCATCGAAGAGGAGCAGGGCCCGGAGGTCATTCGCATCGCCGAGGCGCTGCATGAAAAAAAGATCGCCCTCATTGCCGATGAGATCTGTGCCCGCGGTGACGAGATTCGGGTTATCCTTATCGCCGGCCCTTCGTCTTCAGGGAAAACCACCTTTGCCCAGCGCCTGCGGACGCAGCTTTTGGTCAACGGGCTGCGCCCTTTGCCCATCTCCATCGACGACTACTTTGTCGATCGCGATCAAACGCCCCTCGATGAGTCCGACAAGCCCGATTTTGAGCATATTGAAGCCGTCGATCTGCCCCTGTTCAACGAACATCTCCTGCGCCTCATCGAAGGAGAAAGGGTGGCCATCCCCACCTACAACTTCAGCACGGGGAAGCGCGAATACCGGGGTCAAGAAATAGAGCTGCCTGCAGGTCAACCGCTCATTGTCGAAGGGATTCATGCCCTAAACGATACCCTCACCCGGGCCATCCCCCGCCGCAACAAGTTCAAGATCTACATCTCCGCGCTGACGGCGCTGAATATAGACCGGCACACCCGCATTCATACCACCGACACCCGGTTGCTGCGGCGCATCGTGCGCGACGCCCAGTTTCGCGGCAACAGCGCCCTGGACACCATCTGCGTCTGGCCTTCGGTGAGGCGCGGCGAAGAGCGTAATGTATTTCACTACCAGGAAGAAGCCGACGCCATGTTCAACTCCGCCCTGGTTTACGAACTGTCAGTGCTTAAAAAACAGGCCGAGCCCCTGCTTAACCAGATCGACCGCTCTCACGAAGAATATATCGATGCCCGCCGGCTGCTCTCTTTCCTGTCCTTTTTCCTGCCCCTGGAGCCCGCCGCGGTACCCTCCAATTCTTTGCTGCGTGAATTTATCGGCCAATCCTGTTATTTTTAAATGCCGGCCCCGCCGGGCAAATTGCCGGGAGGTGGTTAAATGGACCCCAAACAGCTCTCGCTTTTCCCTGTTAAAACAGGTGGCGCCGGGCCGCTGACGGCGGAACAGTTTCATGCCGGGATTATTTCTTTTGATCGCTACGGCAAAAAAACAAACACGCTCGAACTTTCCGGCCCCGGGTACAGCGTGCCGGTTTATGTAAACGAATTTTGGACCTCAAAACAGCGCGCGGGCCATTCTTTGCATGAGATCTCTTACCGGGCCTGCTTTAAACCGCAGCTGCCCCATTTTTTCATTACCCGCCTCACCGGTGAAGGGGATGTTGTCTACGATCCCTTTATGGGCCGGGGCACGACGATTGTTGAAAGCGCGCTGCTCCAGCGGGTTCCGGTGGGCTGCGACATCAACCCGCTCAGCCGGCTGCTGGTCTCCCCCCGGCTCGATCCGCCGGATGCCGGCGGGGTTCAGGCGCGGCTGCAGGCGATCGATTTAAAAAAGCCGCAGCAGATCCGCGACGACCTGCTGGTATTCTATCACCCGAAAACCCTGCGCTCTATCACCAACCTGAGAGAATATCTTCTGCAAAGGGAAGAGAAAGAAAAACTGGACCGGATCGATCACTGGATCCGCATGGTGGCGACGAACCGCCTTACCGGCCATTCACCGGGGTTCTTTTCTGTTTATACGCTGCCGCCCAACCAGGCGGTCTCGGTGGATTCGCAGCGAAAAATCAATGAAAAGCGCTCCCAGGTTCCCCCCTACAGGGAGATCAAGGCGATTATCCTGCGCAAAAGCCGCTCTCTTCTGAGGGGGCTAAAAAGATCCGAAACAGCGGTGCTGCGAAAGGCGCTTAGTCGGGCCCGCCTGATCACCGCCTCGGCAGAGCGCACCCCGAATATCCCGGAAAGCTCGGTCAACCTGGTGGTGACCTCGCCGCCATTTTTGGATGTGGTCGACTATCAGCGGGACAACTGGCTGCGGTGCTGGTTTAACGGGATCGACAGCGGCAGCGTTGACATCTGGCAGCTCGGCAAGCCCGAGGACTGGCAAAAGAAGATGACCGCGGTGTTCGGAGAGTTGAAGAGGGTTCTTGTTCCCGGGGGTTGCATCGCCTTCGAGGTGGGCGAAGTGCGCGGCGGCAAGATCCTGCTCGAAACCCTGGCGGTACCGGCGGCGCTGGCGGCGGGACTGGCCGCCGAAGCGGTGATCGTGAACAGCCAGGCCTTTACCAAGACTGCGAACTGCTGGGGAGTGGACAACCTCAAGAAAGGGACCAATACCAACCGCATCGTCCTGCTCCGCAAACGGGGGTAGGCCCGGCCTAGCCGGCGCTGTTTTTCAAAATATCTCTAATTTTGCCTTCCAGCTGATCCAGGTCCAGCTCTGCTTCTTTTTTAATGCTTTTCCGCAGCATGGGGCCGACCTGGCTGATATCATCCAGAAAATCATAAAGCAGCTCGCGTGTCGCGGTAGCGCTGATTATCTCCGGCGCGGTTTTCACAATATTGGCTATGATCGCCTGCTCCGTTCTGGAAGCGATGATCGGATCGGGCAGCTGCTCGACAAATACCTTGGTCCGGCGTCCCGGCCCCCTGTTTTTTTCAATCGGCTCAAGGGCGACAATTTTATCCGAGCGGACAAACTTGCCATAGCCCAGCGGGATGATCAGCTGTTCTCTTATTTCCATAGCGTCAACCACACCTTTTTAGAATGTAGAACCAGGGAAAAATTCCGGCGGACTGGGCCGCAGGCACCTTTTATCCGCGAGAGTGGTGCCGGCCTCACTTTTCCGAATTGTAATTTTTACCTGCCTATGAAATAATTATATCACAAAACCACCCGCACAGGTGATGGAGGCTGCGGCGGCCGGGAGCCGGAACTGTTCATTTCAGCCCGGCCTGCTCAGGGATTGTAGCGGTCGCCCCCGGTGTGCAGCGGTTTGAGGGCGGGGCCTTCCATGATCTCACCTTCGCAGGTGAAGCGGGAACCATGGCAGGGGCAGTCCCAGGAGAGCTCCGCCCCGTTCCAGACCAGCTCACAGCCCATGTGTGTGCAAGTGATGTAAACAGCATGGAGCCGGCCCCGGTCATCCCGGTACAAGCCCACCCTCTTTCCTTCGACCGTCGCCACCATCGATTCCCCGGGCGCCAGGGCCGCCGCTTCGGGGATCTCCGGGGGGGCACCGCTTTTAGGCGCAGCGATATCCGCGCCCGGGCTGACGGCACTCTTGATCATCGGATCCGCCATGAAGCGGGCCGGGTCGTAGACCGCCGCCCAGGGGCTTTCCCCATGAATGATCAGGTCTTTCAGCAGGAGGGCGGCCGCGGTGCCGTTGGTAATGCCCCATTTGCGAAAACCGGTGGCCACGTAGACGTGGGTATCCCGGTTGGAGAGAGGGCCCACGTAGGGGATTTCATCCAGGGTGGTGTAGTCCTGGGCGGACCACCGGAAGGGTATCCCGGTAACGTTAAAGGTCTGCCCGGCCAACTGGACCAGGTTGCGATAATGATCTTCCGTGGGCGGGCCCTGCCCGGTGCGGTGCCGTCCTCCCACAACGATGATCAGCTCACCGCCGTCATGGGGTGCGCTGCGCAGCGACGCTCCCGCCGGCTCCGCGGCAACGTAGATCCCGCCGGGGAACTGCTCTTTTGCTTCCACCGCAAGCGCGTAAGCGCGCTCCGGGTAGATCCGGGCAAAGTAATAACCGCTCCCGCCGTAAGCGGGGAAATGCGAGGCGATGATCACATTGTCTGCGGTAACCGTGTGTCCGCTCCCGGTAGTGATGACGAAGGGGCGGCCCCCGGGGAAGTCAACGGCTCGCGTCTGCTCGAAGATATGGCTGCCCCCGCCGGGAATATCCTTGGCCAGGGCCAGGAGATATTTGCGGGGGTGAAACTGGGCCTGGTTGTCAAAACGCTCCGCCGCCCTGACCGCGAAGGGGAGAGCGGTCTGCTCCTGGTAAAAGGCCTTGATCCCCAGGCCGGCGGCGGCTTTGACCTCTTCCTCGATCCTTTTAATGTATTGATCTTCCCGGGTGTATACATAAGCGGCCTGCTGCGAAAAATCGCAGTCAATCATTTTGTTCTTGACCAGGTTTTCAATAAAGGTGATCGCAAATTCGTTTGCTTCCGCATACTGGCGCGCCTTCTCCAGGCCCACCTGCTCGATGAGCTTGCTGTAGATGAGGCTGTGCTGCGAGGTGATCTTGGCCGTGGTATGGCCGGTGGTCCCCTGCCCGATGCGGCCGGCCTCGATCAGGGCCACGGTGAGGTTCTCCTGCTTCAACAGGTACGCTGCGGTTACGCCCACCAGGCCGCCCCCGACGACGGCTGCATCGACCTTGATATCCTTCTCCAGGGCCGGGTAGCCCGGAGAGGCGGTTGAAGTCAACCAGTAGGATTGCGGCGGTTTTGCAAAAACGTCCACTGTTCCGGTCACGGTATTCCCTCCCAGGGAGTGCTGGCCCTAGTTTCTCTTACCCGCCCGGAATCTATACCGCTTTACCTGCTATTTTCTCAACCCTTACCGCAACCGATTTCATGGATAAAACGTACCCGGGGATAATTGATTGCTGAAAAAGAAAACTGGTTGAACCAAGGGGAGGGGCGCTCTTATCCTTTCGATTTATCGGGTAGAATAACCTCAAATATTTTTCCTACAGCCTCCAGGCGTTCCCGGGGTATGACCCCCTCCAGGCTGGCGCTGAATATTTGCTCATTGAAATGAATGCTTCCGGCCACTGCTATCTGCCGCGATTGCAGCTCATCGCTCAGCCGCGCGGCAATTTGTTCCGAAGGCACCTTGTTCAAAACAGCCCAGATGCTGCGGATGCCGATATCGGAAGCCATTTCGTGGACTCTCCGGCCCACATTGACCGATTCCAGCGGCGGCTCGACGACGATCAGAATACTGTCTATGCCTGTTTCGATACCGCGGCCAAAATGCTCGACCCCTGCCTCCAGGTCAACGATGGCGATCTCATCTTCTTCGAGGGTGAGCTTTTTCAAGAATTCCCGGTTCAGCGCTCCCATGGGGCAGGCGCATCCCTCCAGCGCATGCATGATCTTGCCGATGGCCACCAGGCTGAGCCCGTTGTTGCTCAAGATATATTTTTCCGGAATATCTGCGGTTGTAATCTGAGCCAGTTCAAAGATGTTCGGTTCACCCATTTTTTTCTTGAGCCCCTCGCGACCGCCGATAAAATCCAAAAGAGGCCTGGGGGGATCGTCAAAACCCAGCATTTGAAAAAGTCCCGCGTTTGACTCGTCTCCATCGACGACGAGCACCCGGTAGCCCCTGTGCAGAGCCTCGCTTGCCAGCAGAGCCGCGATTGTGCTTTTACCGCTACCGCCTTTTCCACAAACCGCTATTCTCACTTGTTCATTCCTCCATCCTTTTAAACTTTTAATTTGCTGCTGAACACTACTCGCTGGGCTGTGCCGCCAACAGTTGTTCGTCGCATAGCTGTGCCATGTTACTTTCCATAAAGGCGTAATCTTTACCTGCCAGGTGAGCGATAATAAAAACTTTTAAAACACGGATCTGAAACATTGGGGTATGATTATAAAGGCGGTCCCATAAAGACTGCAGTTGGAGATATTCATAAAACAAAGCCGGCCATGCGCAGGGCTGTGTTTGCAAATACTAAAGATTAAACGGTACTGTAAAGGAGGGCATCCCATGCATGATCCCGGAACTGCAAAGAGTAACAGGTTGATTCGTGAGAAATCACCCTACCTGCTGCAGCATGCCCGCAATCCTGTGGATTGGTACCCCTGGGGGGAAGAGCCCTTCACCAGGGCGCGGGCTGAGAACAAGCCCGTCTTCCTGAGCATCGGCTACTCCACCTGCCACTGGTGCCATGTGATGGCGCGGGAATCGTTCGAGGATGCCGCGGTGGCGGCGCTGTTAAATGAGCACTTTATCTCCATCAAGGTGGACCGGGAGGAGCGCCCCGACCTGGACCAGATCTACATGAACGCCTGCCAGGCGCTCACCGGCCAGGGCGGGTGGCCGCTATCGGTTTTTTTAACTCCCGAAAAGAAACCTTTCTTTGCCGGCACCTATATCCCCAAGCACAGCCGCTACGGGATCACCGGCCTGATGGAACTTTTGCCCCGGTTGGTTTCCCTGTGGAAAAATGAGCGGGAAAAAGCGGTTCAAGCCGGCGAGCAGCTGCTGCAGGCGGTGGCGATGCAGGGCCGGCGTGAGGGAGGGGGCGGGCTGCCCGGGGCCTCTGTTTTCGACGACGCTTACCGGCAGCTGCTGGGCAGCTTCGATGAGCAAAGCGGCGGCTTCGGCGGCGCCCCCAAATTTCCCGTGCCCCACCGGCTAAGCTTTCTGCTGCGCTACTGGAAGCGCACCGGCGAGAACAAGGCGCGGCAAATGGTCGGCCTCACCTTGAAAAGCATGGCCCGGGGGGGCATTTTTGATCAGCTCGGGTCCGGGTTTCACCGTTATTCCACCGACGAGCGCTGGCTGGCGCCTCATTTTGAAAAGATGCTTTACGACCAGGCGCTGCTGGCCATCGCTTACCTGGAGGCGTACCAGGCTACCGGAGAGCAGGAGTACGCGGACACGGCCCGGGCTATTTTCAGCTATGTGCTGCGGGATCTGCGCACGCCGGAGGGCGCTTTTTGTTCGGCCGAGGATG
>JAAZIE010000285.1 GCA_012510305.1 Bacillota bacterium
AACTGAAAATCGTGCTGCATGGCGAGCCGGTCTATTCAAAAAATGTCGCCGCCATCGCTGAAAAATTGCACTACGGCAGCGCCGGTACTTTAAGCGAGGACCTGTTATCGAAGGAAAGGGCGACCCATGTTGATCACCGCGACGACCTAAAGCTGTTCTATGTGTTTGAAGCGATCAGCGGTTGGGATAAAAGAGCCACCGGTGAAACAACAATTGATTACCTGGACTTTTATCTTTTTGTGAAACTGGAAAACGCAGAACCATAATCAAACGCCGGCACCGCTTGAAGACAGCCCCCGGCGCTAGCGGGTAAAGTAGCGATCAGGATCGAGGTGGCGCAGCCGGGTCAGCTCTTTCGCCGCCGGCGGCGCCAGCGCCTCCAGCCGGGGCCAGAGCTGCAGTTCCCAGCCGCACTGCTCTTTGATCCGGCGCACTGTTTCCTCTTCGTTCAAGCCCGGCTGTTCCAGGTAAGCGGCGAGCTTCAATACAGAGTCCGCGGGATCCTTGCGAAAAAGGCCGTGCTGTGAGACCAGCACGGTCACCCTTTCACCGGGCGAGGTGATGAAAGGGACCTTTTCAACGAAACGGTGCGGCGCCTGCTCGGCCACAACCACAACTTCGGCGGCGCTTGAAGCTACATCATTGCCCCCTCCCGAACCCACCAGGTAAAGCGAAGCGGCAGGTATCTGAGAAGAATTGATATTCCCCCTGCAATCAACCTGCGCCGCGCCCAGCACGCCGAGGCAGGGTCCGGGGTTGCCGGAAACAAAGGAACCGAGGATGTGCAGCACGTCCGCATAGAGCTGCCCGGTGGGGAAATTGCGCAGGGCAAAAACAAAGGAATCTCCCGGCAGGGGGACAAAACCGTAGAGCCCGATCTCCGCCAACAGGGCCACCGGCCGCTCTTGCTCCAGCAGGCTGTAGTAAGCCAGCCAGCTGGCCATGTGCGAAGCGCCCACGCCCGCCAGGATGGTGTTGTACCCCCGCTCACAGGTGAGCCGCTCGATCTCCCGCCCCGCCAGGGCGATCATCTGCTCCGCCGCCGTCGCCGGCAGCGGCATATCCTGCGGCCCGGCCCCCTCCCCCTCTCCCAAGAAATGAAGCGGCCAGGCTTCCGGCGACAGCTTCCCCCTCAGGGCAAAAAGGCGCTCCCGGCCCAATTTCGCCAGGTAACTGCGGTGATCGGGACAGCCCAGGATCCACTCCTCCAGCCAGGCGCGGTAGTGCTCGGTGCTGCGGCTGGCCCGGCGCGCCTCCATGATAAAGGGGCGATCCTCGGCATAGCCCTCTTCTTCTCCGCGGTGCGGAAAATGATGATGCCCGGAGGGGTGAGCCCCAAAAGGCACCTCCACCACGGCGCGCACCGCCTCCGCCGGGATGCGGACATGCTCCCGGTAGCGGGCCAGCTCCGCCGCGCTGACCACCTTCTCCACGGTGACAACGGCACCTTCGCGGGCGGCGAGAGCCCCGTACGCGTTGCCGACCAGGGGCATGTTCAGAACCGTGTTCCCCTCCGGATCGGCCGCCCACCCGTGGACCAGGCTCAAATCGGGCCGCAGCGCCCGGACCAGGCCGATCTCTTCGCCGCTGAAGGGGTCTGCGGTGACCATGAAATCATCCAGGCTTTCCGCCAGTGAACTGCCCGCCAGGGAGCGGGTGGGGAAAAACGGCAGCCCCATGGACCCGGCAACCAGGCGCTGGGTCAGGGTAAGCATACTCCACTCCTCCAGCTCGACCTTGCCCTCGGCGAAGGCCTTCTGTATAAGGGGGTTGGGCGCGGGGAAGGGATAAGAGTCGCCCAGGTAGGAAGCGAGAACCTTTTTCAGCATCCCCCCGGCCAGAAAGGGGACCAGGTTGGTACAGCTGCCGCCGTACATAATGAGGGTAAAACCGGGATCGCTCTCCCAAAATTGACGAACAATCTCGTACAGCAGGGCCATGGGGTAACCGAGCCCGCTGCCGATCTGCAAGGACTGGCCGGGGCGGACCAGCTCCCGGACCGCCTCCGGCAAAGTGATCACCTTCCCGCCGCCCCTGCCGGCCCGCCCCGCCAGCGCCTGCTCGACCCACGGTAAACGCAGCATCCGCCTTGGCTCCTCTCTCTTTCATTCTGCCCGGCGGCTAGATCCAGTTGAAGTGGAAGCTAAAGCAGACCGCTGCTATTTTGCCGGTTGAAATTTGTTTTCGGCCGCCTAACCCTGCTCGACCCAGCCGCGCGCCCTCTCCACCGCCCGGAGCCAGTTGCGGCAAAGAGCGTCGCGCCCGGCTGCTGACATCTGCGGCCGGAACCGGGCCTCCTCGCGCCATTTCTCCGCCACCACCGTGCGATCGGGCCAAACCCCCGCGGCCAGGCCGGCCAGGTAAGCAGCCCCCTGGGCGGTAGTCTCCAGGGTCGCCGCGCGTCGGACCACCGTATCGGCCACATCCGCCTGAAACTGCAGCAGCAGGTCCATCACCCCGGCCCCGCCGTCGATCCTCATCTCGCCGATGGGGAGCCCCGCTTCGCGGCTCATGATCTTCAGCACATCGCAGGTCTGAAAAGCCATCGCCTCGACCACGGCCCTCGCCAGGTGGGCCCGCGTCGTCCCCCGGGTGATCCCGATAAGCAGCCCGCGGGCATAGGGATCCCAGTAGGGCGCGCCCAGCCCCACGAAAGCCGGCACCAGGTAAACCCCGCCGTTATCCTCCACCTGCGCCGCCAGCGGCCCGGTCTCCGAAGCGTGATCGATGATCTGCAGCCCATCGCGCAGCCACTGAATCGCCGCCCCCGTAATAAAAATGCTCCCCTCCAGGGCGTAATCGACGGTGCCGTCAATACCCCAGGCGATCGTGGTCAGCAGCCCCGAGTCCGAATGAATTGCTTTGGATCCCGTGTTCATCAGCAAAAAACAACCGGTCCCGTAAGTGTTCTTCACCATCCCCGGTTCAAAACAGGCCTGCCCGAAAAGAGCGGCCTGCTGATCGCCGGCGATCCCCCCCACCGGCACGCGCACCCCCAAAAATGCGTCCGGGTCGGTCTCGCCGTAAATGGTGCTGCTGGGCATAACCTGCGGCAAAATCTCCAGGGGAACCTTCATGATCTCCAGCAGCTGCGGATCCCACCGGAGCGTATGTATGTTGAACAGAAGAGTGCGTGAAGCGTTGGAATAGTCGGTGGCATGGACCCGGCCGCCGGTGAGCCGGTAAAGCAGGTAGCTGTCGATCGTTCCGCAGAGCAGCTCCCCGTTGTGGGCCGCCACCTGGACCGAAGGAATGTGCTCGAGAGCCCAGCGTACCTTTGTCCCCGAAAAATAGGGATCCAGAACCAGGCCGGTTTTCTCATGAAACAGCTTTATATGGCCGGCGTCTTTCAGCTTCTGGCAAAGCGGCGCCGTGCGGCGGCACTGCCAGACAATGGCGTTCGCCAGGGGCCTGCCGGTGGAGCGCTCCCAGAAGACCACCGTCTCCCGCTGGTTGGTAATCCCGATGGCGGTGATCTGGGCGGGCTCCGCCCCCGCTTTCTGCAAAGCCTCCTTTATTACTGCCAGGGTGGAAGTCCAGATCTCCTCGGGATCATGCTCCACCCACCCGCTTTGCGGATAGTACTGGCGGTGCTCCCGGGACGCCCGGCCCAGGGGAAGACCCTGTTCATCCCACAGGATCGCCGTGGTGCCGGTGGTGCCCTGGTCTATCGATAGTATCCGCGCTGTAATCATGATCGCCTCCTCGGCTGCTCAGGCATGCTGGCGCATAAACTGCGCCGTGTTTTCAAAAACGATCTCCTTGTCAAAGTCGATCGTGGCCACATGGTAGGAATTGTCCAGCCAGATCAGCTCTTTTTCTGCACTGCCGATATGCTCCAGGATATAGGGGGCATTGGAGGGATGGACCACGTGATCATCCCGTGCCGCCAGGACGAGCGCCGGCTGCTTGATTTCGGGCAGCTCTTCTTTCACCATGGCGCACAGCTCCATCAGCTCCCCCAGCGCCGGTAGAGGCACGCGGTCATAAGAGAGCTCCTCCACCGCGGGATCCTTGATATCGCTGCCCACGCCGGGAATGGTTTTTAAAATGCGGCGCAGCAGCGGGAAAAGGAAGAGCTTGGGATCTTTGAGGAACACCGGGCCGCAGATGGAGACCACGCCCTTAACGATATCGGGGTGGCTGTGGGCCAGGTGCAGCGAGAGCGTCGCCCCCATGGAGAGGCCGGCCACGAACACCGTTTCGCACTGCTTCCTGATCTCCTCCAGCCCCGCCTCGGCCGAAGCGATCCAGTCCTGGTACCTGTTATCCAGCATATCCTCCACCCTGGTGCCGTGGCCTTTGAGCCGCGGCCCCACCACGGTAAACCCCTGCGCGGCAAGGTATTCAC
>JAAZIE010000286.1 GCA_012510305.1 Bacillota bacterium
ACAAGGAACGTCCCTCCTGTTGCATGAAACATCGGGGACGTACCTTCCTGTTGCATGGATCATGGTTCACGGTTCATGGTTGGCGAGGAGGTGGAGGGCGTCGAGGTAGCCCTGCAGGCCGCGCCCCTTGATCGTCGCTGTGCAGGCGGCGCGGATATAGGAGAGGCGGCGGAATTTTTCGCGCCGGTCGGGGTCGGTGATATGGACCTCCACCGCCGGGAGGCCCACGGCCTTGAGGGCGTCTAAAAGGGCGATGCTGGTATGGGTGTAGGCGCCGGGGTTGATCACGATTCCGTCAAACTTTCGGTAGGCGCCCTGCACGGCATCCACCAGGGCGCCCTCATGGTTCGACTGGACAAACTCCACCTGCACGCCCAGCTTCTTCGCTTCGGCCGCGATCATGGCCACAAGATCATTGTAGCTTTTGCCGCCGTAGAGCTCGGGCTCGCGCAAACCGAGCAGGTTCAAGTTGGGCCCGTTAATCACCAGGATGCGCATTGAAATCCCTCCAGACAGCTTTGGCGGCCTCTTCAGGGGTGCCGCAGTTGTCGATCACCGCATCGCGAAAGCGCTCGTACAGCGGCTGCCTTTCTTCAAGCATCGCTTCCAGGTCGGCCTTCTCCGAAAGGGGGCGGCCTTCGCGGGGAAGAAGCGCCGGATCTCGCCGGAGGTGGTAGAGCCGCCCGTTTTGCCGCAGCGGGAAGTGGTTGCGCTTGTCCTTGACCACCCCGCCGCCGGTGACGATGATCTTGCCGCTCCTTTTCCCCGCCTCCGCGGTGAGCTCGCGCTCCAGGCGGCGGAACCCGGCCTCGCCGGAGCGGGCGAATATTTCGGGGATGGAGCAGCCCGCTTCTTTTTCAATAGCGGCGTCTATATCGATGAGCTCGCGCCCGCTCATCTGCGAAAGGGCCCGGCCCACGGTGTTCTTGCCGCTGCCGGGCATGCCGATAAGAACGATGCTGGTCTTCTCCAGGTAGAGCTTATCGGTGATCCGCTCGATCTCCCCTTCTTCCAGGGTCACATTTGAGAACAGCTCCGCCGCGGCCCCGGCCTGCGCCGTCAGCATGGGCAGCCCGCCGGAGCAGGGGGTGCCCAGCGCCTCCGCCTGCAAGATCAGCGCCGTGCGCAGGGGGTTATAGATCAAATCGAGCACGCCGGAGCAATCGATAAAGAGCGACGCATCGGCGGCGGCATCACCGGTGCGGGGGTACATCCCCAGGGGCGTGGCATTGATCAGGATGCCGGCGTCATCATGGCGGTAGTAGTTTTCGTAGTTCTCTTTTCCCGAGCGGGAGATGACGACCACTTCCTTGGCACCGCTTTTGCGGGCCACGTGCTGCGCTGTGAGCGAGGCGCCGCCGCTGCCGAAGATGAGCACTTTCTTGCCGGCCGGGGAGATGCCGGCGCGCCGGATCATGTACTCCAGGCCGAAAGCATCCGTATTGAAGCCCTCCAGGGTGCCGGCAGCGGTGCGCACTATCGTATTCACGCTGCCGGTTTCCTGCGCTTCGGGCGAGAGGCGGTCGCAATACCGGATCACTGCGCGCTTGTAGGGCATGGTTACATTTACTCCGCCCAGGTCCTCCCGGGCGAGAAAAGACGCCAGCTCTTCCGGCTCCAGCTCGATGAGGCGGTAGGCGCTGTTGCCCAGTTCGCGGTGCACCGGCACGGAGTAGCTGTGCTTCAGGTTGCGGCCGATGAGGCCGTATATTTTCTCTTCCACCGCCTTACACCTCCGCGTAGTTGCCCAGAAAAACAAAGTTCTCGTAGCTCCGCTCCAGATCTTCAAGCATGGGCAGGATCCCCGGCTCTTTGACCGAGGCATCGAGCTCGATGAAGAAGATAAACTCGAAGTTGCGGCCGGTGACAGGGCAGCTTTCGAGCTTGCTCATATTCAGCCCCAGGGCGGAAAAACGCGAGAGGATCTCGTAGAGCGCGCCGGGCCGGTTGTCACAGGCAACAACCAGGCTGATCTTGTTGGCCCCCGCATAGATCACCGGCTCTTTCGCTATGCAGATGAAGCGGGTGTAGTTGTTGTCGCTGTCGAGGATATCCGCGGCCAGGACTTCAAGGCCGTAGAGGGCGGCACAGGAAGGCGAGGAGATCGCCGCAGCGCGGGGGTTCTTTGATTCGGCAACTTTTTTTGCCGCCAGGGCGGTATTGGCACAGGGGATCAGCTGCACCCCGGGCAGGGAAGCGAGGTAGCGGCTGCACTGGCCCAGGGCCTGCTCGTGGGAATGGATCTCGGTAAGGTCTTCAAGCTTGGTGCCGGGCCCGGCCAGCAGTTCATGGCGAATATAGAGCCGGGTGCTGCGGACGATGGCGGCATTTTTCCTCTGCAGCAGGTCGTAATTGGCGCGGACGGAGCCGTAGGTGCTGTTCTCGATGGGGAGAACCCCGAACCGGCAAAGCCCCGACTCCACGGCGTCGAAGACCGCCTCCACAGTTTTCAAGTAAACGATCTGCCCGCGCGGCAGCAGCCGGTCGCAGGCAGCCTGCGAATAGGAACCCTCCAGCCCCTGGCAGGCGACGGTCCCGGTCTGGGGGAAAAGCTCTTCCTCCCCGCCGGCAAGCGCCGCCTTGACCTGGGCGCCGATCCGGCCCGGCGCCGCGGCCAGCTCGATCTGGCGTGCCCGGGAAAGCCCCATCAGCGTTTCAAAAAAGTGATAGGTGTACTTTTCCATCTCGCCGGACCGGGCGGTCGCCTTCGCCAGGATCTCCCGCTCGCGTTCCCGGTTGAGCAGGGGCAGCGACTCTTTGCGCTTGCACTCCGCCACTTTTTCCGAATAGCCCATGCGCTCAAGAAAAAGCCCGAGCATGGCCTCATCAACAGCATCGATTTTACTTCTCAGTTCCGTTAACTTCATCGCTCTCTCCCTCCATGATCATATCCAAAAGTACAGCCGCCGTAACGGCTTCGACAACGGGAACCGCCCGGTGCGCAATGCAGGGGTCATGCCGCCCCGCTATGGTCAGCGTCCGGGGCTCGCGGCGGGAGAGGCTCACCGTCTGCTGGGGGAGCCCGATCGACGGGGTCGGCTTGATCGCCACCCGGAACAAAAGGGGCATGCCGCTGGTTATCCCGCCCAGGATACCGCCGCTGTGGTTGCTCTCAGTCCTGATGCAACCTTCCTCATCCACAATAAAAGGGTCGTTGTTCTGCGAGCCGCGCATGGCCGCGCTTTTGAACCCGGCGCCGAACTCCAGCCCCTTGACCGCCGGTATGCCGAAAAGCGCCGCGGCGAGGCGGTTCTCCACGCCGCCGAAATGCGGCGCACCCAGGCCGGCGGGAAGGCCGGTGGCGGCACATTCGATGACCCCGCCCACGGAATCGGCTTCCGCCGCCGCTTCTGTTATTCGGGCCTGCATCTGCCGCCCCCTGCGCTCGTCGATCACGGGAAAGGCTTTTTGGGCGATCTCCTCGAAAAGCTCTTTTGTGGGCAGCAGCGGGAAGGGTTCGTCGCAGATACCGTCCACCGCGGCCAGGTGGGCGCCCGTATAGATACCCCGCCGGGCCAGGATCTGCCCGGCGATGCCGCCCGCAAGGCAGAGCGGCGCCGTCAGCCGGCCCGAAAGATGGCCGCCGCCGCGCCCATCGGCCCATCCCCGCCATTTCACATGAGCGGTGTAGTCGGCATGCGCCGGCCGGGGCTGATCCTGCAGCGCCTCGTAGTCGGAGGAGCGCACATCCTCGTTCTCGATAACGGCGCAGAGGGGGCTGCCGTTGGTCCGCCCGCCGGTGATCCCTGAAAGAAAGCGGGGCCGGTCGGGCTCGCGGCGGGCGGTGGAAAGGGGGTCTTTCCCCGGGCGGCGCCGGTCCATGAGCTGCTGCAGCGCTTCCAGGTCCACCTTTATTCCCGCGGGGAGCCCGCCGATGAGCACCCCCACGGCCCGGCCGTGGGATTCGCCGAAAAGAGAAATCCTTAATAGATTGCCAAACTCAGACGACATCGACGCTACCTCCCAGCTTGCGATAATCGGTAAAGAAGGCGGGGTAAGATTTCTCCACCGCCCCGGCGCCGCTGATCGCAACCGGCCCGGCGCAGCGCAGCGCGGCCACCGCGGCGGCCATGGCGATGCGGTGATCGCCAAAGCTGTCCACGGCCCCGCCGGCGAGGCCGCCGCCGTGCAC
>JAAZIE010000287.1 GCA_012510305.1 Bacillota bacterium
GGCGATCACCTTCGCTTCATCCCAGAACTCGCCCAGGTTGATGATTTCATCCACCGCCCCGGGGTTCTTGGGATCGACCTTGTGCGGCGCGGTGCCGTCGATGCAGGCGATCCGCAGCCGGGGAAAGACGATCCCGTCGAGCGATTTGCTGTCGGCGGAGCAGCAGTGGAGCTCGGCGTCGCAGCCCCGGGCGGTGAGCTCCCGGGCAATGCTGCTCATGAAGGTGGATTTGCCCACCCCCGGCCCGCCCTTGATCACAAAGATACGGGTGGCATCATCTTCGATGATCTGGTCGTAAAAAGAGTAAAACCCGTAAGCCGAGTTCGACCCCGGAAACATTTTTCTAATCCTTCCCCGGCTCATTGCGGTAAAAACCTCCTGGCGGCCCGGTTGCTCCCGTCACCTTATAGTATGACCCGGCCGGGGCTTCGGTTAAAGATCTCCTTCGGGATGCCCCGGTGAGCCTGCCTCTCACTTGTTTTTTCCCGGCGGTGCGGGTATGATCTTCCAGGAAAGGCCCAGATCTGCAACACCAGGGATGCAACACCGGGGACGTACCTTCCTGTTGCACTTGCGCCCGGTTAAAGGGTTGAAGAGCTGATGGGGTCAAAACAGATCACGGAAGACGGTGAAATGAACATGGGTAAAACAGGGGGCGGGGAATGGAACGCCCGCCGGTTTATCGAAGAAGCGGTCCGGCAGATCAAGCGCAGGGTGGGAGCCGAAGAGAGGGTGGTCTGCGCTTTGAGCGGGGGGCTGGACTCGGCCGTGGTCGCTTTTCTGCTCGACCGGGCCGTGGGCGAGAGGCTGGCGGCCATCTTTGTCGATCACGGGATGCTGCGCTTGGGAGAGGCCGCCGAGGTAACCGCCCTGTGCCGTGATCGCTTGCAGGGTTCTTTCCACTGCCTCGACGCCAAAAAACGTTTTTTCAAGGCGCTATCCGGCGTGGCCGATCCGGAACAGAAACGCAAAATAATCGGGGCGGAATTCATCCGCCTCTTCAAAGAAAAAGCTCTCTCCATGGGCGATATCGCCTACCTGGCCCAGGGCACTATCCGCTCCGATGTGGTGGAGAGCGGCGGTGAAAAGGGCGGGAAGGCGATCAAGGCGCACCACAATGTCGGCGGCCTTCCCGAGGAGCTGGGTTTCGAGCTCATCGAGCCGCTGCGGGAGCTGTACAAAGAGAAGGTGCGCCAGGTGGGTGAAGCGCTGGGCTTGCCGGAGGCGATCTTGCGGCGCCAGCCCTTCCCGGGCCCGGGCCTGGCGGTGCGCATCGTGGGCGCGGTGACCGCGGAGAAGGTGGCGCTTTTACAGAAAGCCGATGCTATTTTTCGTGAAGAGATTGAAGCGGCCGGGCTGGCGGAGACGCTCTGGCAGTATTTTGCCGTGCTCAGCGGCGTCCGCGCCGTGGGAGTCAAAGAGGGGGGGCGCCATTACGGCGAGGTCGTCGCCCTGCGCGCGGTTGTCTCTGACGATGCCATCTCCGCGGGCTGGGCCAGGCTACCCCTCAATCTTTTGGAGCGGGTTTCACAGCGCATCACCGGCGAAATCCCCGCCGTCTCGCGGGTGGTCTACGATATCACCCCCAAACCCCCCGGCACCATCGAGTGGGAGTAAAAGCGCTCTTCAATTTGCCGCCAGTATAGAGCAGAGATGAACAGCGATCATTACAGCCTCAGCAGCGAATAAATGTTGATTATTCGTTTCTGAGGCTGTATACTGTTCTTGAGGCGGAAAGGGGGATGATCCGTGTTTTTTTCCATTAAATTTAATCCCTATATCGCGCTTATTGGAGATATCAAGGGTTCCCGGGAAATTGAAAACCGGGAGGCGTTTCAAAAAAGGCTGAAAAAGGTCCTCCTTGAGGTGAACAATAAATATACTGAAGATATAGCCTCAAATTTCACGATTACACTGGGCGATGAATTTCAGGGGCTTTTAAATAACGGTCGAAACATAATGTCCATCATCGCCGAGCTTGAACGAAAGGCCCATCCCGTAGCAGTGAGATTCGGCATCGGCGTGGGCGAGATAACCACGGCTATTGATCCCCGGTGGGCTATTGGCGCCGATGGACCGGCTTATCACAGGGCCAGGGAGGCGGTTCAGTATTTAAAACAAAAGGAAAA
>JAAZIE010000288.1 GCA_012510305.1 Bacillota bacterium
GAGACTCTTCGCTTTGCTCAGAGTGACACGGAGGAGGCTCAGAGTGAGGGAAATTAACAATTACGCCCTCGCCCTTTTTACCCTTCCTCGTCTGCGGGCGCGGCGTAGATCTGTTTGCCGGGGACAGGGGGGCCGCAGGCGTAGATCTCGTCAACCTGCATACATTTCCGCCGCGCGGTGCCCTTGACCTGGAAAGAGACCACTTCGGAGGTGATCACGTTGGCGGCATACTTGGCGCCCGGAGGCAGCTCGGTAAAAGAGTAGAGGCAGTTGCCGCTGCAGCGCACCGCCGGCATGAGCTCCAGGCAAAGTTTTTTATTATAGTAGGCCGCCACCTTGATGCTCTTCATCGCCGCAAACTTCTCGGCCACCGCCTGCGGGAAATGAACGGGGCCGCCCTTGAAGCTGACCCTGCTGAGCAGGTATTCCCGCAAAATCCGGACAGGGGAGAGCTTGCGCAGGGGGCTGACGCCGGTAATCTTGACCGTCCCGGCGCTGCGAAAACTGGTGTAAGCGTTGTAACGGACCATTTCGCTCTTCTTCAGATGCTCCGCCACCGGGCCCGTTTCCGTGAAACCGAGAAAGTCGCCCTCCAGGAAAAAATAATCGAGCTGCGGGCTGATCACCAGGGCGGCCACCCCGGGGTTTTCCTGCAGGTTGCGGGCCGTTTTCCAGAACATGAGGTTACCGAAGATGAGCTTGCCCTCATAATATTCCAGGCTGCTGACGACGACCACGTTGGGCCGGCCTTCCCGATCCACCGTCGCCAGGAATTTGGGATTATATAAATCGTTGATCAGTGCGATCTGGCCTTCGTTGAGCACCCCTCTCCCCCCTTCACAAAGATCTGTATAAAATCGCTGCCGCCATACCCTTTATCTCCAGATAAGCAAGCCGCTAGATGGCATGGGCTTCGCGGCGGATAATCTCCTCTTGAATCTCATCGCCCAAATGAACGAAATAAGCGTTGTAACCGGTTACCCGGACCATGAGGTTGGCATACTCGGCGGGGTTTTCCCGGGCCCGGTAGAGCATCTCCGGATCGACCAAATTGATCTGCAGCGCCGTTCCCCCGGTCTCCTGGTAAGCCCGCAGAAAAGCGGTAAACTTGTCCAGATGCTCTTCATCCCGCAGCAGGGAGGGATGAAAGCTCATCGTGTGCGATGCGCCGTTGGGCACACTCTCCAGCCCCAGGCTGCGCACGGAGCGCACCACCGCCGTCGGTCCCGCCCGATCGGCGCCGTTAACCGGGCAGACCCCGTTGGAGAGAGCCTCACCCCGCCGCCTCCCGTCGGGCGTGGCGGCGGTCAGGGGGGCGTAAGAGATCCAGTAATTCCAGGAGAGGTAGCCTCCCCGGAAGCGCCGCCCCGTTGCCGGCGAGATCATGGTCATCACTTTTTCGGTCCACCAGCGCGAGATCTCGCGGGCGGTGCCGTCGGCAAAGGGATCGTCGTTGCCGTACTTGGGGGCGCGGTTGATCAAAACCTGGCGGAGCTCCTCGGCCCCGTCAAAATTGCGGCGCAGGGCGCCCATCAGTCTTTCCATGGTGATTTCCCCGTCCCCGAAGATCAGCCGGCGCACCGCGCTCACCGAGTCGGCCGCCGTGGCCAGGGCCACCCCTTCGACGGTAATAAATTTGTAGCGGGCGCCGCCGCGGTTCACATCCACCGCCTGCTCGATACAGCCGTCTACCATCAGGGAAAGATAGGGGGTGGGATCGTACTGCGCCCGGATGCGATCGGCTTCCCGGGCCAGGTCGACGATATGCCCCAGGAGATAATCGAGCTGGTCGTAAAAAGCGCGGTCAAAATCCTCTGCGCTCGTGAAGGAGAGGGGATCGCCGGTGCGCGGGCCCACCTGGCGGCCGCTTTGCAGATCGCGGCCGTCATTCAAGGCCAGTTCCACCGCCTTGGCCAGGTTCAGATTCGCATCGACCGTCCCGGAGCGGTCGTTTCCCTGCATCGTGTTCTCCAGGCAGCCCACCGGGGCATAATCCCAAACTTCCTCGGCGGGAACACCCTGGGAAACAAGGGCTTCCATGGAGAGCTCGTCAAAATTGAGAATGAAGGGAGCGCCCTGCGACGTTTTCACCATCTCCGCCACCCGCCGGAGCAGTTCCTCCGAGGAGTAGCGGTGGATCCGGATATTGGGCTTGGGCTCAAGCAGGTTCATCTCGCCGATGACCTCGAGCATGAGCAGGGTCAGCTCGTTGGTCAGGTCCTCGCCGTCAGGGCCGCAGCCGCTCAGGGTAATCAGCTGGCCAAACCCCGAATTGACCCCCTGGTTGCGCGCCGTCCGGCCCTGGTAATCGTAGGCATAGTTATGTTTGATCCAGAAACACTGCAGCAGCTCCTTGGCGAATTCACGGGTGATGATCCCTTTTTCAAGATCATTGATATAGAAGGGGTAGAGGTAGTAGTCGATGCGCCCGTGGGAAAGGCCCGCCCCCGGGTAGGATTCGGCGGCCATGACCAGCATATGGGTAAACCAGAGCGCCTGCAGCGCCTCCCAGAAGGTCTGCGGCTTCTCATAGGGTACCCGCGAAACGATCTTTTCCAACCGGGCCAGCTCCTCTTTGCGCCCGGGATCGCTCGTCTCCGACAGGGCCGCTTGCACCAGCTTGTGGTAGCGCTCCGCCAAAATACGCGGCGCTTCAGCGGAGAGCCGCAGCGCCTTCAGGTAAGCCCGCTTCTCCGGATCTGTTTCCCCCGCCAACTTCTCTTCCACTTCGGCGGCGATTCCGCGAAAGCCTTTCTGCAAGACCTTGCGGTAGTTGGGAATGAGGTGACCGGGGACAGCCCCGGCATTGCCGATGCCTGCTTCATGCGTATCGATGAGGCGATCCACCCAGCTGTAGGTCTCGCGGAGATACCGGTCCATCTCTTTTTTCGAAAGGGTCCTGGACAGCGCCGTGCTGAAATGAGAACCCAAAATGAGCTCTCCCTCAAGCAGCTGCACCGGTAAATGTTTTTCCAAAACTTCGTTGAAAAAAAGAGCCCGCCTTTCGGCCAGGGAGAGAGCGTAGAAATTCGCCGGCAGGTGCACCGGCTCGGCCATCGCTTTGACCGTCTCCCGCGTAATCTGGAAAAACTGGTAGATTTCCGGCACCACGCCCCAGTTGTAGGGGGCGTAGAGTTCATCCCATGCGTCACCGGTACCGTAGGCGTTAACCTCGTTGCGAAAGTAATCCCGCTCATAAAAAGACCAGTACTCATCGCGCAGCCTCTGTACGCGGGGGCTCAAATTTTGCGCTTCCCAGAGTTTAACTTCCACAGGCCCCCCTCCTTTTCTTCAAAACAGATTTTTCCTTTACTGTATTTTATCATACTGTAAGCAGCCGGCAGTGTCAATACGCCGCAAGGCGCCGGAAATCAGCAAATACAGGGACTCAATCTCAAAAATACGCCGGCCTGCTAAAGGATCTCTTCAAGGTATAACGAAGAAAGTATACTAACAAATACAGTGGAGGTGCACGATGCCACATTGGGGTTACCTCATTCTGGCTGGAGTAGTTATTTTGGTAGCTGTGCTTTTGGGGCGGACTATTTTTTTCCGCTCCCGGCGCTATACGGTAGAACCGCTGCCCGGTATCAAAATCGATGTGGAGAGGGCGGCGAAGAGGCTCTCCGGAGCGGTGCAGATCCCCACGATTACCGCTCCGGACCCGGAAAAAGCAGACCGGGCCCCCTTCGAAAAGTTTATCCGTTACCTGGAGCAGGCTTTCCCTGCGGCCCACAAAGCCCTGGAGCGGGAGATCGTGAACAATTACAGCCTGCTTTACCGCTGGAAAGGCAGCGGCGGGGAGCTTAAGCCGGCCCTGCTCATGGCCCATATCGACGTGGTGCCGGTGGAAGAAGGCACGGAGCAGCACTGGCAGCACCCGCCCTTCGGCGGGGAGGTGGCGGAGGGCTTTGTCTGGGGGCGCGGTACCATGGACGTTAAAAACCAGATCATCTTGATCCTGGAGGCGGTGGAGCTGCTCCTGGCCGAGGGGTACACCCCCGAGCGCGATTTTTACCTTGCTTTCGGCCATGACGAAGAGGTGCGCGGTGACGATGGAGCAGTGAAGATAGCGGAACTGCTACAGTCCCGCGGCATCTCCCTGGAGTACGTTCTGGACGAGGGGGGTGCGGCCACCCTGGGGGCCATGCCCGGCGTGGAACGCCCCATCGCGGCGGTGGGCATCGCCGAGAAGGGCTACGCCGACGTCAAGATCACCGCCGAGGGCGAAGCCGGTCATTCTTCCATGCCGCCGAAACACACGGCAGCGGGGTTGATCGGGAAGGCGGTGGTTCAGCTGGAAAAACGGCAGCGGCCGGCCCGGATCAGCCCTTACCTGAAAGAGATGCTCGCTTACGTGGGCCCGGAGATGGGCTTCGGGTTGCGGCTGATCCTGGCCAACCTGTGGCTCTTTGGCCCGCTTTTCACCGCGGTCTTCAAGGCAAACCGGGCCGGCAATGCGCTTCTGCGCACCACCACGGCGGTAACCGTTTTGGAGGGAGGCAAGGTGCCCAATGTTTTGCCCCGCAAGGCCGGCGCAGTGATAAACTTCCGCATTGCACCGGGTGAAACTGTCGACGGCTTGCTGGCCCACATCCGCAAAGTGGTAGGGGATAAGATCAAGGTGGAGCCGCTTATCGCCACCGAGCCTTCCAGGATTTCACCGGTGGAGAGCACCGGTTTCAAAGCTATCGAGCGGGCGGTCTATGCAACCTTTCCCCAGTCGGCGGCGGTACCCTATATCGTCATGGGCGGCACCGACGCCATCCGCTACGAGCAGATCTGCGACCAGATTTACCGCTTCACCCCCATGCTCATCTCCACGGAAGACCTGGAGCGGATCCACGGCACCAACGAGCGGCTCTCCCTGGAAAATATCGAGCTGGGCGTCCGCTTCTACCTGGAGCTGATCAAGGGAGAGTGACCACCACGGTGACAGGGGGACGGTTCTCCTGTCACCTGAAACCTGATTCCTGAGCCCGGTTTTACCCGGTTTATCCAAAAAACAAGGAAAGGTGGGATTTTGTGAAAGGCTTAATCGGAGAGTTCAACCTGAACAGCCCCCTGCTTTTCGTCATCGCCGGTATCATCGTCCTTTTTGTCATGGCTCAATCGGTCTTCTTCCTGATCAAGGCCTGGCGCCGGGCAAGGGAGCTGAAGATCTCCGCGGCCGTGTTGAAGAGGGTGGCCGGGGCCAGCGCCGTCTTCACCGTGGCGCCGGCTATCGCCATCCTCATGGGAGTGTTTGCCTTAACCAAGTTCCTGGGCCTGCCGCTGCCCTGGCTCAGGCTGAGCGTGCTCGGGGCGGTGACCTACGAGCTGCCGGCGGCAACGATCGCCGCCAACGTTCTCGGTGTTCCCGTCTCCGAGGGGGTCACCAACGCCCAGGCTTACACGACCATCGCCTGGGTGATGACCCTGGGGATCATCTCGGGACTCATTGTTATCACCATCTTTTTAAAAAGAATTCAGGGGGGCATCGACAGCCTGAAGAAACGCGATGCCCGGTGGGGGCAGGTTTTCATCGACGCCCTCTTTCTGGGCATGATCTCGGCCTTCATGGGGCTGGTCTTTGCCGATATCAGGATTGGTATCACCGGCTGGATCCCGGTTTTTGTAATGCTCGTCTCCGCCCTGCTCATGCTCGCCTGCGGCTTTTTCGTCCGCGTTCTCAAGGTGAAGTGGATGGAGGATTATGCCCTGCCCATCAGCATGCTGGGCGCCATGGCCCTGGCCATCCCGATCACAAATCTGCTGGGATAGGAGGATAATAAATGAACAGCTCTTACAGCCAAAATATCCATACCTGGGGCCGGATCTGGTGTTCGCTGGCCCTGGTCATGTTTGCACTTTTTCCGGCAGCGGTAAGCGCTTTCTACGGCGCCTGGCCCAATGGTCTCCTGCTGCTTCAGGGGCTTGCCGGTGTTGTCCCGATCTACTGGACAGTGGGTATCATCGAGGCTTTCACCTTCTCGCCCATGCTCGGCTCCGGCGGTTCCTACCTCGGTTTTGTGACGGGCAACCTGAGCAACCTCAAGGTCCCCTGCGCCCTTAACGCCATGGAGATCGCCGGGGTCAAGGCGGGGTCCGAAGAAGGTGAGCTCATCTCCACCATCGCCATCGCCGTCTCCTCCTTCGTCACCACGGCGATCATCTTTTTGGGGGTGCTGCTGCTGTCCCAGCTGCAGCCGATCCTGGAATCGAAGCTGCTGGCCCCGGCTTTCGCCAATATCCTGCCCGCTCTTTTCGGCGCCCTGGGCGTCGTCTTCATCTCCAAGAACTGGAAGATAGCGGTGGCGCCGATTTCGTTCATGCTCATTCTGTTCATCGCGGTGCCCTCTTTGGCCGACAAGGTCAGCATCCTGGTGCCGGTAGGTGCGGCTATCGCCATCGGGGCGGCCAGGATAATGTATAATAAAGGGTACCTGTAAAGCTATCCTAAAGGTAAAGGAGCGGTGAACAAAAAAATATGGACAAGAGAGTTGCCGTACTAATACTTGTACTTGTATTCAGCCTTGCAACCCTCTCCTGCAGCAATGAAGCGCTCCCCCCGCTGGAGGGCGAACCGGCTGAGCTGGCCGCAGAATTCGTCGACGACCTCGCCGGGGGCAATTACGAGGAGTGCACCCGGTACTTTAACTTGCGGATGAAGCGGACGCTCTCCGCCCGGAAGCTGGAGCAGGCCTGGATAGATCTGCTGGAGCAAACCGGGCCCTATGAAAGCCAATCGGATATGCGCGAAGAAAGCGTTGACGGTTACCTGGCAGTCACGATCAACGCTCAATTCGGAAAAGATACAGCAAAAATCCGCATTGTTTTCGATGAAAGCCGGCACATATCCGGCCTGTGGTTCAAACCGGACCGGAAAAAAGCGGCAGGAGAATAAATCAAATCCTTCTATAATCCCCCTCAAAAGGGGGATTATTTTTTTCCCAAACAAGATTGTGCCGGCCGGGGGGAGCGATCTCGCTTCGCCAGGTCCCCGGTGGTGAAAACGTGAGCTTGAGCCCCGGCTCAACTGCCGCCGTGATCCGGTTTCTCTTCTCCGGTGAGGCCCGTTAAAATGATCAGCTCTTCAATGGTTAAAAAGAAATAGCCCTGTTCCTGCAGACCCTCGATCACCAGGGGCAGGGCCTTGACGGTGTTGATGCGGTTGCCCCCCTCGGTGGAGACCAGGTTGCCGCTATCATGAAACAGAAGGATCGACCCCGGCCCGGCCCGGTTTAACACCCTGGCGGCAATGCGGCCGGCGGGCAGCTCCAACCAATCCTGAGAGGTAACGTTCCACAGGACCACGGTATAGCCCTGTTCCTGAAGGAAATCGCGGGCAAAAGTGGAGTAGATCCCGCGGGGAGGGCGAAAGAAACGGGGGGGCCTCCCGGTAACCTTCTCGATCATTTCATGCGTGCGCATGATCTCCAAACGGGTGTAGTCTGTTGAAAGGGGGACAAGGCTGCGGTGAGACCAGGTATGGTTGCCCAAGCTATGGCCCTCGCGGGCAATGCGCCGGGCCAGCTCGGGATACTGCTCCACGTGGCGCCCCACCATGAAGAATGTGGCGGAGACACCATAATATTTCAATATGTCCAGGATCGCGGGAGTGTAAAGGGGATCGGGCCCGTCATCGAAAGTAAGTGCCGCCACCTTGAACTCACCGGTGCCCCGGCGAATAATATCGATCTGCTTGCCAAATCCCTGGTAGACATAGCGGTTAAAAAATACGGTCACCGCGATAAATACAATCAGGATAACGGCAAGAAGCTGGCGCAGGCGCTGCCGCTTGCGCAGGGCGGATCGGTCCGGGTTGAGCAGCGGGATGGCCTGGTAGGCCAGGAAAACGGTGCAAACGAGGCCAAAGATGACGTAGATATCAAGCTCCTTGATCTGCCAGAGCAGGAAAGGAAGAAAGAGACCGGCGCCCAGCCGGGCAACAGCGGCAGAACCGGCCAGATAGTAGATCACGAAAGCCGCAAACGCAGCCAGGAGACCGGCGGGCGGGGAAAAAACCAGCAGGCCGCCCCAGGCAACCCAGTGCGCCGGGCGCTCCGCAAACCGCAGCAGCGGGGACCAGGCCTGGCCGGCCATGACCCCGACCAGGGCGATCGTCATGGTCAGCCCGGTATCGTTGACCAGCCTGGCGGCAAAGATGGCCGCGGCCCCCTTGCCCACGGCGAGCACCGTCCCCTTCCAACCCCCGTCAATGGGGAGTTTCAGCGAGCCCCAAAACCAGCTGAAAAGCAGAACATAGAGATATAGGATCAAAAATGAAGCCTCCCGGAGCAGAGATCGCTTTTAAAAGAGCTGCTCTATCATTTTTCCCAGAGAGGCTGACTCTATTTCAGCAGAAATAACCGGCACCTTGATCATCTTGGATCCCTGCTCCGCCCGCCGTCAGCATCAAACATCGCCTCCGTAGAATTTGGGGAAGGAATTTACTGCTAATGCGCGAATATTAAGGATTAGGGCACGTTCCAAGGCTGTTGTTTAAGCTTATTGATTACCGGTCTGCCTCAATTAATTCGCCTGCCTTGATTTTGACCGGCAGGCGGGGGAGGGAGGGAGTTCCCGGAGCAATAGTGTTTACCTCTATCCGTCCAAATTTATTTCAATAATTCAGGAGGTGACCAAGATGACCGAAGCAACGTACCAGGCCCTGGAGGGACTGCGCGACTTCACCACCATTCAGTGGTATATCATCCCGCTTTTACTGGTCGTGATCTACATCTACACCCAGGAGATCAACAAGGCCAGGGACAGCGGCAACTGGAATCCCATCTTTGCAGCGTTAACCGTGCTGGGCCTCGATTTTTTCAATGAAACCTGGAACGGGTGGGTGATGGCCTATACCCAGCACTCGGCGGTATGGACCACCCCCGGGCCCACGGCACTGCGGATTTTCGTAGGTTGGAATATCGAGATCATCTTCATGTTTTCACTGCTTGGTTTTGTATATTACTATTTCATGAGCAAAAATCAGGACAAAAAAATCTTGGGCCTTAGCGAAAAGTGGTTTTTCGCCATCCTCTCTACCGTGCTGGCGGTATTCGTAGAGTGTATCTTGAATGTGGGTGACCTGCTGATCTGGGAATATCCCTGGTGGAAACTCTCCTTCGGCGGGATCTGGC
>JAAZIE010000289.1 GCA_012510305.1 Bacillota bacterium
CATTTTTTATTTAAGCCGGCGGGAACAGCATCACCTTTTGGTCCCTGCGGGCATATTTTTGTACCAGGAGGGGTGATGGCGGTGAAGATCAAAATAGGGAAGGAACAGCGCCAAAAGCTGCTTAAAAAGAAAAATGTGATCGGTGTAGGCGTGGGTTACCGCAAGAAAAAGGGCCGAAGCACGGGCGAAAAAGCGGTTATTGTATTTGTCACTAAAAAAGTGTCACCTCAACAGCTGGATGAAAAAGAGAAAGCCCCCCGCTTTATCGGGGGCCGGCGCGTTGATGTTGTTGAGATCGGGGAGGTCCGTTTGCTGGAAACCTGCGTTCCCTTGGCCCCGTTTTCCGAAGGTGACAACCGCCTGGCCCGGTGTAGGCCCGCCCCCGGTGGTGTGAGTATCGGCCATTACAAAATTACAGCCGGAACCCTGGGCTGTACCGTAAAAGATCTGCAAACGGGAGAACGCTTTATTCTTTCCAACAACCATGTCCTGGCAAACACCTCTATTGGGAAAGATGGCCGTGCCGCCCCCGGCGATGCGGTACTGCAACCGGGCCCTTACGACGGGGGTAAAAGGGGCAGCGATATCATTGCCCGGCTGGAGCGCTTTATCCCGCTGCGGGCAACTTTTCAGTCTCCGGACTGCACCACGGCCCGCTTTTGGGAAGAGCTGGCCAACCGGATCCTGGCCGTTTTACACCCCCATTACCGGTTCTCTTTGCAGCGAGCCAGCGGAGAGGGCAACCTGGTGGATGCGGCGCTGGCCAGGCCGCTTAGCGAGAGCGATCTATCCTCGAAGCTGCTCGGCCTGGGGCAGGTTGAAGGCAGCGGAGAAGCCTATCCGGGAGATGAGGTGGCTTTCAGCGGACGGACCAGCGGTGTGGTCCGGGGTGCGGTCATCGCCCGTGATGTGGGTCTTTATATCACCATGGAGCCGGACAGGGAGCTATTTTTTACCGATCAGCTGGTTACTTCTGCGCTATCCCGTCCCGGTGACAGCGGTTCTTTGCTGCTTGACGAACAAAACCGGGCGGTGGGCCTTCTCTTCGCCGGTTCGGAAACAGTGAGCGTATGCAACCGCTTTGAAAACGTCAGCAGGCTGCTCGGCGTAGATCCTGTCTAAATCTTCCCAACATTACGGCAGGATTGGCCAACCGGATATAGAAATGTAATTTACGGGGTATCTACTTTATTCCGGCAGAATGGAAGGAGTGATCCGATCAAAAATAGCGATAAAAAAAGTGTATGTGCCAAATGCCCGGGAACCTTTTGTTATCCCCAGGTTCCTGTGGGGGGGATAGCGGCTCCCATTGAAGAGGCGCCCGATTTTTGCCCCATGCGCCGTTTTCCCGGTATTATGGAAACTGTTGCCCGAGAATATGTCCAGCCGGCGGTTCGGGAATTTGCCCGCCTTGCTTCCGTCCAGGAAGGGCAGTGCTATGAAATTACCCCGGAGGGGGTCCGGACCAGTATTTCCCGGATAGAGGAGACGGCTCAGTTTGCAAAAAAATGCGGATACAGGAGATTGGGAATTGCTTTCTGCATGGGCTTGCGGGAAGAAGCGAGAACACTGACCAATATCTTTGAGAACAAGGGTTTCGAAGTGGTCTCCGTTAACTGCAAGGTGGGCCGTGTTACCAAAGAAGAGATCGGGCTTCAAGAAAACGAAAAAATCACACCGCCGCTGGTTGAAACTATGTGCAACCCCATCGCCCAGGCGCGCATTATAAATGCCGAGAAGGTAGATCTCGCCGTGCTGCTGGGGCTGTGCGTCGGGCATGACACGCTGTTCTTTCAGTATTGCCGCGTTCCCTGCACGGTGCTGGCGGTAAAAGATCGCCTGCTGGGCCACAACCCTCTGGCCGCGCTATATCTGTCCAGGAGTCCTTACTACAGCCGGTTAAATATGGGCGGAGGGGAAGATTTCCCGAAAACAAAAATTGATCTGCCCGGGGCTGCGCTCTTTACAGCTAAAGGGCAAAAAAGAAAAGAAGGGTAGAAAAAAGGGAGCGGCTTGAGGTACCAAGTCGTTCCCTTTTACTTTTTACAGTTTGCTTTCCCGGGCCTGCTTGTTTAGCTTTCTGTACCGGCCAGGCGCTGGTAGAAAGCCCGTCGTTCGGCAGCATCTTCCTCCGCTTTCTTGAACAGCTCCTCCGCCCTCTCGGGAAATTGGTGCACCAGTGTTTTAAAACGGGTTTCACTCATCATGAAGGTGCGCAGGTCAGCGGTGGGCTCTTTTGAGTCCAGAATAAAGGGGTTTTTCCCTTCTTCGGCCAAAAGAGGGTTGAACCGGTAGAGCGACCAGTAGCCCGACTCCACAGCCAGCTTTTCTTCTCTCTGAGTGAGGCCCATGTTGATGCCGTGAGCGATGCAGGGAGAGTAAGCGATGATCAAAGAAGGCCCCGGGTAAGCTTCAGCCTCGGTAAAGGCCTTGAGCAGCTGCTGTCCGCCGGCTCCCATGGCCACCTGGGCCACGTAGATATAGCCGTACGTCATCATCATGGCCCCGAGATCTTTCTTTTGAGTCTTTTTCCCGGCGGCGGCGAACTTGGCCACCGCGGCGGTGGGAGTAGCTTTCGACGACTGTCCGCCCGTGTTCGAATAAACCTCGGTATCGAGAACAAGCATATTTACATCCGCCCCGGTGGAAAGAACGTGGTCCAGGCCGCCGTAACCGATATCATAAGCCCAACCGTCCCCGCCGATAATCCAGATGGAGCGTTTGGGGAGCAGGTCTTTGTGTTCATCGATCTGTTCTAAAAGGGCCTGCACCTCCCCGGTGGCACGGCGCAGTTCAGTTTCAAGCAGCTCCTTGACCTTGTTGGCAGCCTCCAGCGAGGGGTCGCCCTCGTCTTTAACTTTGAGCCAGCGGGTAAGCGCTTCCTGCAGCTCCACCGGCAGCTCGTGCGTGAGCGTTTTTTCAACCAGCGCGGTCAACTGTTCTCTTAACTGGGTTACCGCCAGGGAATAGCCGTAACCGTACTCGGCGTTGTCTTCAAACAAAGAACTGGCCCAGGCCGGCCCCCGGCCCTGGCGATCGGTACAGTAGGGGGTGGTGGGGGCGTTGCCGCCGTAAATGGAAGAGCACCCGGTGGCGTTGGCGATAAGCATCCGTTTACCGAAAAGCTGAGTGATCAGTTTCAGGTAAGGGGTTTCGCCGCATCCCGGGCAGGCTCCGGAGTACTCGAACAGGGGCGGTTGGTACTGGCTGCCACGCACATTCTTTTTCGAAAGGCCCGGATCGAGCTCGGGCAGACTTTCGGCAAAGCGAAAACGGGCATCCTCTTTTTGCACGACCGTGCTGAGAGGCTTCATCTCCAGGGCTGTTACCTTGGCGGGGCA
>JAAZIE010000290.1 GCA_012510305.1 Bacillota bacterium
CGCCCTTCCCCTGCAGAAAAAAAAGGGTTTGGGTGCCGGAGAGGAGAAATAATATTAGACCTGAATTATCTTTTTGCGCCAGAAAAACAACCTTCCGTAAAAACAAAGCTCATCCAATTTTTAATATCTAATTTGAAATTAGTCAAAAAGGAGTTTGTCAGCGATGACCAAGTTAGAGTATCAAAGGCGGCTTTTCACCCGCTTTGGAGGCAACCCAATCCTATCGCCGGAGCGCTGGCCCTACCCGGCCAATTCAACTTTTAACCCCGGGGCGGTGCGGCATGGCGATGAAACCTGCTTGCTGGTCCGCGTGGAAGATATGCGCGGTTATTCTCATCTCACCTTTGCCCGCAGCCGCGACGGCGCCACCAACTGGCAGATCGACGAAGAGCCCACCCTGCTGCCCGACCCGGTTTACAACGAGGAGCAGTGGGGGATTGAAGATCCCCGCATCGTCTGGCTGCCCGAACGGGAGGAGTACGCCGTCACCTACGTCTCCTTTTCCAAGGACGGCCCCATGGTTTCCCTTGCTCTTTCCAAGGATCTGCACAAATTCGTCCGCAAGGGGGCGATGCTGCCGCCCGAGGATAAGGATGCCTCCTTGTTTCCCCGCCTGATCAACGATCGCTATGTGCTCATTCACCGTCCTATTATCCGCGGCGAGGCTCATATCTGGATCTCTTTTTCGCCGGACTTGAAATACTGGGGAGACCATAAAATTCTCATTCCCGTACGCCCCGGCCGGTGGGACAGCACCAGGGTGGGCCTGGGGCCTCCCCCCATTGAGACGCGGGAAGGCTGGTTGATTATCTACCATGGGGTGAGAATCACCGTTTCCGGCAGCCTTTACCGGGTGGGCCTGGCCCTGCTGGACCTGGAAAAACCCTGGGAGATCATCCGGCGCAGCGAAGAATGGGTCTTTGGGCCGGGGGAGACTTATGAGCGGGTTGGTGATGTCCCGGGGGTGACTTTCCCCACGGGGACGGTGCTGAACGAGGCCGCCGGTGAACTCTTGATGTATTACGGGGCCGCCGACACCAGCGTCTGCCTGGCTTCAGCCAATCTCGATGACATTTTGGATTACCTGGTGCACGAGTGCCCTTCAGAAAAGGGAGCGGCATCAGGATAGTATGAAAATAGCGATTTTGTCCCCCATTGCCTGGCGCACCCCGCCCCGGCATTACGGCCCCTGGGAGCAGGTGGCCAGTTGGATCACCGAGGGCCTGGTCAAAGAGGGCCTCGAAGTGACGCTCTATGCCACCGCAGACTCGCAAACCGGGGCCCGCCTGCGGGCGGTGGCGCCGCGGCCCTATGCCGAAGACGAATCTCTTGATCCCAAGGTTTGGGAGGCGCTTCACATCGCCGCCCTATTTGAGGAGGCGGGGCGCTACGATCTGATCCACAATCATTACGATTTTTTGCCGCTTACATATACCGGGCTGGTGGAGACGCCGGTGGTGACCACGATTCACGGTTTTTCGTCGCCCAAAATAGTTCCGGTCTACCGGCAGTACAACCGCCGGGTCCATTACGTCTCCATCAGCGACTCCGACCGACATCCCGATCTCGATTACTGCGCCACCATCCACCACGGGATCCCGGTGGAAGAGTTTCCTTTTCACGGCAGCCCGGGCCGCTACCTGCTCTTCTTCGGGCGGATTCACCCCCACAAGGGTGCCGCCGAAGCGGTGCAGCTGGCCCGGCAGAGCGGCCTGCCGCTGATCCTCGCCGGGATCATCCAGGACCGCGCCTACTATGAACGCGCCGTGGCTCCTTACCTCGACGGTGAGAGCATCAAATATATCGGCCCGGTGGGCCCGGCGGAGAAGGGCGCTCTTTTGGGGGGCGCCAGGGCGCTGCTGCACCTGATCAGCTTCGATGAGCCCTTCGGGTTGAGCGTGGTCGAGGCGATGGCCTGCGGCACCCCGGTGATCGCCTGCAATCGCGGCTCCATGCCGGAGCTGATTACAGACGGCCAAACCGGTTTTCTGGTGGAGAGCCCCACAGAAGCGGCCGGGGTTCTCTCCCGGCTCACCGAGATCGACCGCCGGCGCTGCCGCGCCCGGGTGAGGGATCATTTTAGCACCAAGGTGATGGTAAGGCGTTACCTCGAGCTTTACCGCCGGATTATTTTTAACTGGAAATTAGGGAAAGGTTAAGGATAGAGGAAAAGGAATTAAATATAAAAGGGGTGTGATCATGCTTGCCGGCAATCTGTTGAAGCCGTTAAAAGTGGCCTTTATCTCCACTTATCCGCCGCGGCGCTGCGGTATTGCCACTTACACCGCTGACTTGACGGATAGCTTCCGTAAAATTTACCGCGAAGACTACCCTGATGATGAGAAAAACTGTTTTGAAGTGATCGCTTTGAACAATACACCGCAGGGTTACCCTTACAGCCGCGAGGTGAGCTTTCATATCCGCGATCAGCACCGCGAGGATTACCAGAGGGCGGCCGACTTTATCAATGTATCGCCCGTCGATGTAGTCTGCCTGCAGCACGAGTTCGGCATCTTTGGCGGGGAAGACGGCAGCCATATCATCCACCTGCTTCGGGAGCTTAAAAAACCGGTGGTGACCACCTTTCACACCATCCTCGCCGAACCTACCGGCGGGCAGGAGAAGACGCTGAGCCGTATCTGCGAACTTTCCACCCTGGTGGTGGTGCAGGCCAAAATGGCGGTGCGCCTGCTGAAAAAGGTCTACGGCATCCCGGAAACCAAAATATTGATGATTCCGCACGGAGCTCCCGATGTGCCCTTTCTCGACCCCTCCCTCTACAAAGAGCGTTTCCAGGCCGAGGGGCGCATTCTCTTTCTCACCTTCGGCCTGCTGGGGCCGAACAAGGGCATCGAATATGCCGTGGCCGCCATGGAGAAAGTGGCGAAAAAATATCCCGAGGTGCTCTACATTATTCTCGGGGCGACCCATCCCGAGGTGAAGCGCCGCTACGGCGAACAGTACCGCCATGGGCTGGAGAAGCTGGTCCGGGAAAAAGGGCTTCGGGATCAGATCACCTTCTACAACCAGTACGTCTCCCTGGAGCGGCTCATCGATTTTTTGGTGGCCGCCGATATTTACCTGACCCCCTATGTGAACAAGGACCAGATTACCTCGGGCACGCTGGCCTACGCGCTTGCCTGCGGCAAGGTCATCGTTTCCACCCCGTACTGGTATGCCCAGGAGCTGCTGGCCGACGGGCGCGGCTGCCTGGTCCCCTTTTGCGACAGCGAGGCGATGGCCGACAGGCTGCTGGCCCTGCTTGGCGACGAGGCACAGCGGAACCGTATGCGCAGGCTCTCCTACCGCTACGGCCGCAAGATGATCTGGCGCGAAGTGGCGCGCAGCTACGCCGCCGCTTTTGAAAAAGCGAGGCTCCACTACAGCAAGGTAGCCCGGAAATCGATCCAGAGCCTGGCGGTAACCGAAAGCGCCATCTTGCCTGAAATCAGGCTGGATCACCTGCTTGCCCTGACCGATGATACCGGCCTTTTCCAGCATGCTCTCTACACGGTGCCCAATCGCAGCGAGGGCTACTGTACCGACGACAACGCCCGGGCGCTCATCGTTGCGGCGATGAACTGGCGCCTGTTCAAGGACGAAGCGGTGCTGCCGCTGTTTCGCACCTATCTCAGCTTCCTGCTGGACGGGTACAGCGGGGAGGCGGGGCGGATGCGCAACTTTCTTTCTTTCCAGCGCCGCTGGCTGGAGGAAGCAGGATCCGAAGACAGCCATGGACGCAGCATCTGGGCCCTGGGCTACGCCGTGGCTCATCCTCCCGATGAGTCCCTGCTGGGGCTGGTGACCCGTTTTTTCAAGCAGCTGCTTGCACCGGCACCCTCCTTTACCTCGCCCCGCGCCTGGGCTTTCACGGTCCTGGGCTCGCTTTACTATCTGAAGCGTTTTGGCGGCGATCCGGAGGTGCGCAAGCTGGTCCATACCCTGGGCGAACGGCTTTTCCGGCAGTTTTCCGGGATGGCCACGGAGGCGTGGTTCTGGCCCGAAGAGATCGTCGCTTACGATAACGCCCGCATTCCCCAGGCCCTTATCGCCGCGGGGAGTTACCTCGGGGAGCAGCGCTACCTGCAAACCGGGCTCTGCGCGCTGAACTGGCTTATCTCCATGCAGACCAATCCCGAGGGTGGGCAGCTCTCCCTGGTGGGCAACGATGGATGGTACCGCCGCGGCGGCAAAAAAGCTCTTTTTGATCAGCAGCCCCTGGATGCGGCGGCGATGGTCGATGCCTGCCACCAGGCCTACCTGGCTACGGGCGAGCACCGCTGGCAGATCGCCATGGACTGGTCTTTCAACTGGTTTTTTGGGAACAACGATGTTCACCAGCCGCTTTACGATTTCAGCAGCGGCGGCTGCTGTGACGGTCTTACACCGGGCGGGGTCAACCTGAACCAGGGGGGCGAATCGACGCTTTCCCTGCTCATGGCCCTGCACCGGATGCACCTGGCTTCTCACCAGGGGTACGGCGGTGTGGGTGAGGTTGCCGGAACAGCTTCACCGCCTCATGATGAAACGTAACCTTTGGTTTACATAAAATTTGCACAGGGATTGAATTCCCGGGGGAGTGAGTTTTTTATGTACGCTCTTATTTTGGCCGGCGGGAGCGGGACCCGGCTGTGGCCGCTCAGCCGGGAGCAG
>JAAZIE010000291.1 GCA_012510305.1 Bacillota bacterium
ACCCAACCCCACGCCACCTCATGCGCCACCCCTATTTCTTTTAAACGTCACCCCGAACGCAGCAAAGGATCTCATCTTTCCTCCCTCTCCTCCTCAACACACCCCTTGCCCCCGCACCTCCCCGGGTTGCCCCAATCCCTATTTCCGGTTAAAATAGAACTGATCGACAATCATACCCATAATTTGCATGCGCAGACAAATCAAAAACATAACAAGCAACGCTTCCATTGCTACTGACCCCTCTCCAGCAGCCCCTAAGGAGGAACAGCCCTTGTCTGAACTATTGCTCTCCGACGAATTCAAGGCCGCCCTGGATACATGCCCCCATGAACTCCAAACCCGGGCCATGGAAACGGTCCGGCGGCTCCAGGTTGATCCGGGACATCCCGGCCTAAAGGCACACCGGATCAAGAGCGCCCCGGGCAAATGGGAATGCTACGTCAGCCTGGACTGGCGGATCATCTATGACTGGGAAAACGGTACCCTCCGCCTCTGGAAGCTGGGGCCCCACCGCATCATCGACCGGGTCCACCTCTCGGTCTTCTCCCCCCAAACCGCCTTCAGCCGCCTGGAACCTATCGACGAAGCCGAAGCAGAAGCCGCCGCCGGCAGCAGCGAGCTGCCCGCCTACCCGCTTCCTGAAGCAGAAGCAGACAACCCCTTTGCCTATTTTCCCGCCGCTCACCTGCGCTTCCTGGGCGTACCCGCTCACCTGGTCAGGCAGGTCCAGCGCACCTCCCGCCTGGAAAAGCTGGAACAGATCGACGGCCTGCCGGAACGGAGCCTCACCTGGATGCTCGACCTGGCCACCGACTGCAAAATGGAGCATATCCTCTACAACCCGGACAAGCTGCTTTTCCGCACCACCCTGGATCGCCTTCAGGGTTACTGCGGGGGCAGCCTGAAAAAACTGATGCTCAACCTGGACCTTTCGCAGGCCCGCTACGTGCAATCCCGGCATACCGGCGCCATGGTCTTGCGCGGCTGTGCCGGCTCGGGCAAGACCACCGTGGGTCTTTACCGGGCCATCGAAAGAGCTGCTATGGGCCGCAAGGTTCTCCTGCTCACTTTCACCAAAACCCTGGACAGCGTTAACCGGACCCTCATTGAAGAGCTCATCGGCCCGCTGCCGGACAACCTGGAGGTGGAACGGTTTTTCAACTGGCTCGTGGAGTATTTGCGATGGGAACACGGGCTTGAATTCAACGTGGCGGACGGCGCCTCGCAAAAAGAATTTATCCAAAGGGCGCTCCGGGAGGCCGCGAAAGCCTCCGGCAGCGATTTTCCCGAACTGAGCCCGGATTTTCTCCTCACCGAGATTCAGCAGGTGATCAAGGGAACGGGGCTGGCCGGCCTGGAGCAGTACCTGAAGGTGCGCCGCTACGGCCGCAACGCGCCTCTCCTGCCGCGCTACCGCCGGGCAGTCTGGGCTGTTTATAGCGTCTATCAGAAGCTGCTCCGCGAAGAGAAACTGTGCGACTGGAGCGACATCCCCCTGGCGGGGCTGGAGAAGCTCACCGAAAGCCCGCTCCCCGACCCCTACGACGACGTTATCCTCGATGAGGGCCAGGACTTGAGCCCCGTTCAGCTGCGCCTCACCAGGATGCTGATCAAAGGCGCCGATCCCCGCTCCCCCCGCAGTTACATGGTCCTCGCCGATGCCTCGCAGACCATCTACAGCCGCGGTTTTTCCTGGAGGGATGCCGGCATCGAGGCCCGCGGCCGCACCACTATCTTGCGCAAAAATTTCCGCAACACCAGGCAGATCGCCACCGCTGCAGCCGGCCTTCTGGAGCAGAACAGGCTGCTTAAAAAAGAAGGCGAGTTCATCGAACCGCTCTGGTCTCACCGCGTCGGGCCCCGCCCCCGGGTGGTAGCCTGCGATCTGCCGGACCGGGAGCTGCGCTTTGTCTGTGAAGCGGTGCAGGATCTTGTCGGCGGGGGACACTTTCGCCTTTCCGACTTTGCCGTTCTGTGCCCCACCAACAGAATGTGTCAGCGCTACGCCGAAGAGCTGACCAGGCTCAGCATTCCCAACGTCTTGCATAAAGACGAGGCCTTCAACATCCTTGAGGAAAAGGTCAAGGTGATGACGATTCACTCCTCCAAGGGGATCGAATTCCCCGTTGTATTCGTCTCCGGAGTGCGCCGCGGCCTGCTGCCCCGCCACATCGACCGCTCCGGCCTGGATGAAGAAGAGGCCCAGCTGGACCGCGAGCGCTTCCGCACCCTGCTCTACGTGGCCATGACCCGCGCTGCCGAAAATCTCTACCTGGTTACCACCGCCGGCAGGGAATCCCCCTTTCTCGCTGAAATCACCGCCCTGGTTGACCGCGAAGATTACAGCGGCCCAAAAAACCCATAACACACCGGCAAGGTTTAACCCGTGCCGCACCCGTTGCCCGTCCCTCAAAAAGTTATCCCGCCCGCAGCGAAAGATCCCGGTTTTGCCCTTTTCCTCCCCTTCCCCCTTTACTAAAGGGGGATTTAGGGGGATTTAGCCCCGGCCGCACCTAACCCCACGCCTTCCAAAAGCATCACCCCGAACACAGCAAAGGATCTCGTATTTACTCCCTCCCCTCCTGTTCCCCCTTTCTTAAAGGGGGATTCAGGGGGATTTAACCCCGGTTGCACCTAACTCCCGGCCCCCCACATGCACCACCCTTATTCCCTTTAAATGTCATCCTGAGCGCAGCGAAGGATCTCATCGCCTTAGCTATCTATTTCACCAACGTATCCTTTCTAGCCCCTTGCCCCCTCAAATCTGTAGGGCGCCGGGCATGCCCGGCCCAACCCGTGCTGCTAATTGTTGTTTGCTCTCATGAATAAAAATTAATCGAGCAACATAAATATGTATCAACAAAGATGGGGGGGTGGAGCGGTGATCTTCATTTGCTTTATTGTATATGTGTTCTAGTTTCTCCTACTAGAACACCGCTGGCGCTTAGCGCCAGCGATAACAAAGTGTAAATATAAATAAAGGCCAGCAAGGTCTTTTTTTATTTTGCAAAACCCCCGCAATCAATTCCTACCCGCAAAGGTTGAATTAAACGCCATTGATTGATAATATTCTAAATAGACAACCAAGAAGAAATTTAAATCCCTAAAAGCTGCCTCCGAAAATGTTCATTTGAGGTTAACATGGACTTTCAAATCAGGACTGCCGCATTTAAATGGCTTGAAGAACAGGCGCTACTGCACGGCGATCTGCTGCCGCGGACTGTCCTTGAACAGGGGTTTACTTTCAACGGGCAGCGTGTCACCCTGGTAGGGCCGCAGGGTATCTGGAAGCCTCGAATGTTGGAGTTGCCGCTGTCCATCACTACTGTTGCCGGCGGTCCATATGACGATGCCATTACCCGGGAAGGGCTGCTGGAATATCGCTACCGGGGTAACGATCCCGGCCACCGCGACAACGTGGGCCTGCGCAAGGCGATGCACAGAAG
>JAAZIE010000292.1 GCA_012510305.1 Bacillota bacterium
CCATGTTTGTGACCACGGCGATCTACGGGATCACCATGTATCTGACCGGTTACCTGATGATCCTGCTGTACCGGTACCTGCTTCCCCTGGGATCCGGCCAAAAGGGGGAAGCCGCGGCACCGGATTGAGCGGACAACGCACCACAAAACTCTTTGTCAAAATAGAGAGGAGAGAAAAACAAAATGAAGGTGGAACGCATTGAGCTTTATCACATTTCCATTCCCCTGCCCGAAGATTTTTATCCCTCCTGGATCCCCGGGTATCCGCAGCGGTTCAACCGCAGCACCCTGATCAAAATCACCACAGACGACGGCCTGGTCGGCTACAGCGCCGGGATGGCCATGGAGGAAGAGCGCGAGGGTTTGGGCACCCTGCTGGGGCAGTATCTCATCGGTCAGGACGTGGAGAAGATGGAGGAGGTGCGGCATCTGCTGCGCGAAGCCTCTTACCTGGGCTGGCGGAACAGCTGGATTGAAGCCGCTTTTTGGGATCTGCTGGGGAAAAAAGAGAACAAACCGCTCTATAAGCTGCTGGGCGGTAAGGAGGGGCGGCTCCAGGCGTACTGCTCCACGGGTGAGGTGCATGAGCCCGCCCGGCGGGCCGAAGAGGTGCTCGCCGCCAGGGAGATGGGTTTCAAGGTGGTAAAGCTGCGGGTTCACGACCACGATCCCCAAAAGGATATTGAGCAGATCAGGGTTGTGCGCGAGGCGGTGGGAGATAGCATGATCCTGGGGGTGGATGCCAACCAGGGCTGGCCTGTCACCATTATCGAGAAACCGCCCATCTGGGACCTGGAGCGGGCCCTTGAGTTCGCCAGGGCCTGCGAGGAGTACGACATGGCCTGGCTGGAGGAGCCGCTGGATATGTATGCTTTTGACGAGATGGCCGCGCTGAGGCGCCAGACCAAAACAGCCATCGCCGGCGGGGAGCTGACCCCGGGCTGGCATGAGCACAAGATTTTATTTGAAAAAGAATCCCTTGACATCTATCAGCCCGACTCCACCTTTTCCGGAGTGGATACCGCGGTAAAAGTGATGCAGGAGGCGCTCGGGCGCGGGCTGGAATTTAGCCCGCACACCTGGACAAACGGGATCGGCCTGGCCATAAACCTGCAGGTTGCCGCAGCATGCCCCAAGAAGAAAGCGGTGGAATTTCCCTACGAGCCGCCGGCCTGGATTCCGCAGTACCGCGACGGCATCATGACCGAGCACTTCAATATCGACAAGGAAGGCTATATCACCCTTCCCGACAAGCCCGGGCTCGGTTTTGAGATCGACGAAAAAGCGCTCAGCCGCTACGGCCGTAAATTCTTCGATATGACCCCGCGGGGGCTGGCCGTGAAAACGATCAGGCAGAGGGGTCTTTTTAGCGCGCTCAAGCTGGCCAAGAAAAAGAAGCAAGGCTAAGCGCAAGCGCGAGGCGGCAGCGGGCCCGTTTCTTTGCCCGCGCCTCACCGGGATCGCCGGCGAAGAGCCTCGTAGATGAAGGCCGATAGGGGTGGCGTCCATCGCAGAGGCCGGCTGCCATTTGTCGGGCAGCCGGCCTCCTCCACTTTTAAATTTCCAGTATCCAACATCTCCATCCCGCCAGGCTGAGCAAGCCTTTCCAAATTGACAGGACATCCGGCGTATGAATTTCAACTGGCTTTATGTACGGCTCTTCCAGTTCCGTGGATTTCGACTGCCGTGCATTACTGCGAAAATAATAACTGCAGAATCTTTAACTTGATAATAAACTCCAAAAGGAAAACGGCGAATAAGGGCACGCCGGATGTTTCTATGAATGTTTGGGTAGATTAAAGGATTTTCTGAAATCTTTAAGAATATTGCACTTACTTCTTCCAGGAACTGATACCCCAGACCCGGTCGCTGGGACTCATACCAGGTTGCCGCATCAGATAAATCCTTCTCTGCTTCAGGACGGATATGAATCTCAATAATCATAGCCGTCGTCTGATATCGGTCAATACATCTGCAGCCAGACGTCCACAGCTTTGATCAATCTCGTAAGCACCGAGGCGCCGATCCAATTCATCTTTTTGTTCAGTGGTAACCCGTAAAGCCTGTTGATCTGCTGCGATGCTATCCCATAGATCTTCGACAAGTTTGATCCTTTCTTCTAACGAAAGCTCTCCCAACTTATAGTTCACAAAGATTACCCCCATCGCACATAATACCGTCAGTTAACTGAGTTCTCATTATATTTTACTACAAATTTAATTTGAGCACTACCATCACTAAATTTGGGTAGTAGTAGTTAGTACCTAGCAGGAAAAGAGCGGGCCTGTTTCTTTGCCCGCGCCTCACCGGGTGCGCTGGCGCAGCGCTTCGTAGATGATCACCGCGGCGGCGACGGCGGCGTTTAGCGAATCGAGGGGGGAAAACTGGGGAATGCAGACAGATGTATCGGCGGCGGCAACCAGCTCCGGCGAGAGGCCGCGGCTTTCGCTGCCGATGAGGACAGCCGTTTTTGGGCGGTAATCGAACTCCCAAAAACTGCGCTTTGCCCCCGGCCTGGCGGCAACTACGCTCACGCCGCTTCGCTTCAGAGACTGCAGCTGGGCCGGGGGGTCCTCCATCGCGGTGGGCGGCAAATGAAAAAGGGCGCCGGCAGAGGAGCGCAGCGACTTGGGGCTGTAGGGATCGACGCAGCCGGGGCCGTAAAAAAAGGCATCGAGCCCCGCCGCGGCGGCGGTGCGGATGGCGGTGCCCATATTTCCCGGATCCTGCAGCCCGTCTGCGATGAGCGCCAAGGAGAGGTCGCCGGCCGCCGCGTCAGTATACTCCGGCTCTTTAAAAGGAAAAATCGCCGCAATCTCCTGCGGCGTTTCCGTATCCACCATCCGGGTAAATAAAGGCGGTTCGAGCAAGTAGCACCTGGCTTCACCCGGCAAGGCGGCGCCTAGATTTTTTTCGCTTTCCAGATAACTGCGGGTAACAAACACAGCCTCCGGCTTCAG
>JAAZIE010000293.1 GCA_012510305.1 Bacillota bacterium
ATCGCCGGAGGTGCAAATCGCCCTTCTGACCGAAAGGATCAATACGCTTACCGAGCATCTGAAGGAGCACAAGAAGGATTTCAACTCGCAGCGAGGACTGCTCAAGATGGTCGGCAGAAGGCGCGGGCTGCTCAACTACCTGCGCAAGAACTATCCGCAGCGCTACCGGAAAGTAGTAGAACGGTTGGGCCTGCGGCGATAAAGAAAGCAAGCTCAAGCACGGACACAATGAAAGGAGGTTCTTAACAGCTTGGATACATTTTCATTAGAAATTGAAGGCCGTACCCTCAAGCTTGAAACAGGCAGGCTGGCCCGGCAGGCCGGCGGTTCTGTTTTGATCAGTTACGGTGAGACGGTGCTTCTGGTAACGGCAACCATGTCAGACGAGCCCCGCGAAGGGATCGATTTTTTCCCCCTCACCGTTGACTACGAGGAGCGGCTTTACGCCGTGGGCCGGATCCCCGGCGGCTTTATCAAACGCGAAGGAAGGCCCACAGAAAAAGCAACTCTCAGCGCCCGCCTGACCGACCGCACCCTGCGGCCGTTATTTCCCGAAGGGCTGCGCAACTCGGTCCATATTGTGGCCACGGTGCTCTCTATTGATCAAAACTGCCCCCCGGAGATCCTCTCCATAATCGGGGCATCGGCAGCGCTCTCCATTTCGCCCATCCCCTTCAACGGCCCCATCGGTGCAGTCGCAGTCGGCTTCGCCGATGGACAACCGGTGTTCAACCCCGACCTGGAGCAGTCTCAGCAAAGCGGCTTGCACCTGGTCGTTGCCGGAACAGCGGACTCGGTGAACATGGTCGAAGCGGGAGCGCACGAGATCGGCAAAGAAGAACTGCTCACCTGTCTCACCGAAGGCCATGAAATGATCAAGAAAATCGTCTCCCTGCAAGAAGAGATGATTGCAAGAGTAGGCCGGCCCAAGGTGGAGGTGCCGCAATTTGAACCTTTACCCGAGCTGGCCGAAAAACTGAAGCCCTTTTTCCGTGAACGGATTGACGGGGCCATGCGCACTGTCGATAAACTGGAGCGCGAAGCAAACCTGGCCTTGGTTAAAGAAGAAGCCCTGGAACAGTTTCTCCAGGAGTACCCCGATCACGAAGGGGAGATCAAAAAGACCTTCAGTGAAGTGCTGCAGAAAAGCATGCGCACCATGATTCTCCAGGAATCGATACGCACCGACGGGCGCAAACCCGACGAGATCCGCCCCGTCACCTGCGAGGTGGCGGTGCTGCCGCGGACACACGGCTCGGCTGTTTTTACCCGGGGACAGACCCAGGTGCTCGATGTCTGCACGCTGGGCGCGCCGCGGGACGTCCAGATCCTGGACGGGCTGGGCATTGAAGAATCGAAACGCTTCATGCACCACTACAATTTCCCCCCCTACAGCGTGGGCGAGGCCGGCTTTATCCGCGGGCCCGGCAGGCGCGAAATCGGACACGGTGCCCTGGCGGAAAGAGCGCTGGAAAGCATCATCCCCGATGAGGAAAAGTTTCCCTATACCCTTCGCCTCGTTTCCGAGGTTCTCGAATCAAACGGTTCCAGCTCCATGGCCAGCATTTGCGCAGGCTCACTGGCGCTGATGGATGCCGGTGTTCCCGTGGAGAAGGCCGTGGCCGGTATTGCCATGGGCCTGATCAAAGGGGATAGCGATGTGGCCATCCTATCCGATATCCAGGGGATCGAGGACTTTTTAGGCGATATGGACTTTAAAGTGGCGGGAACTGAAAAAGGGATAGTGGCGCTGCAGATGGATATAAAAACCAGGGGTATCTCCATGGAGATACTGTCGCAAGCGCTCGATCAGGCGATAAGCGGTTACCGCTATATTCTCGGGGTAATGTCGGAAACGATCGAAAAACCGCGCGCCGAGCTGTCACCCCATGCACCGCGGATGATCACCCTGCAGATCGATGTGGACAAGATTCGCGATGTCATCGGCCCCGGCGGCAAGGTGATCAACAAGATCACCGAAGAAACCGGCGTGGAGATCAACGTCGAATCAGACGGCAAGATCTATATTCTGGCCGTGGACCTGGATGCCGGGAAAAAAGCGCAGGAGATCATCGAGGAGCTGGTCGCCGACGTGGAACCGGGGCAGGTCTATATGGGCACGGTGACTCGCGTTGAGCGTTACGGCGCCTTTATCGAGGTCCTTCCGGGCAAAGAGGGGCTGCTGCATATCTCGCGCATGGATCACTGTCACGTGGAGCGTACCGAAGATGTGGCCAACTTGGGGGACGAGATCGAGGTTAAAGTGCTCGATATTGATGAAAAGGGCAGGATCAACCTTTCAAGAAAGGCCCTTCTGCCCCGGCCCTCCCACCCGCCACCCCGCGACCGGGGGAGGGGACGCGGGCCGCGTCCTCCACAGCGTTCCAAACAAAAACCCTAGTTTCTAGGGTTTTTTTCATCTCCGCATAAGCGCAAAGGACCGGGC
>JAAZIE010000294.1 GCA_012510305.1 Bacillota bacterium
ATTGTTCTCCGTGCAGCAGCATGGCCAGGTTGATGTCGACGCCTTCAAGACCGATGATCCCCATAAGAGCGGGAAAGGGGGGCACCACCCCGAAAGTGGGCAAGACTTGCAGCTCGTTTTCATAGACAAAATTCAACTCATCGTCAGCGGCACCGGCTCCGACGCCGAGAGCGTAAAGCATGACCTCCTCTGGTTGATAATGAAATTCCAGAGGCGGCAACTTTTTGCCGACGATTGTAGGGGCGATCGGCATTTTATTCCCTCCTTCATTATTTTTTAGATCATCTTGGAGAGGACATAACCGGTTTGATCCATTGCCGAACTGTACTCGCGGCCGTCTTCGAGAGTCCTGATCTGCTCGATCTGCCTGGCGATCATATCCGGGGTAATCCCGGCTCCGGTGTCGAGGAAGATCCCAGGCCCTTCGACCATCGCCGCCCGGCTGTAGTAGCCCCCGCCGGCGGTATAGATCTTGCCGCTTTCCTGGAATTGCTCCGAGCACATGTAGACAACCATGGGGGCAACATACTCCGGCTTGACCTTGTCAACCACATCGGGGGGCATTACCGTCGCCGTGAGGCGGGTGCCTGCTGTCGGAACAACCGTATTGGCCAGGACCCCGTAGCGGGCGCCCTCCTGGCAGACGCAGTTCATCAAACCGACAATGCCCATCTTCGCTGCGCCGTAATTGGTCTGTCCAAAATTACCGTAAACGCCAGCTGCCGAGGCGGTGGAGACAATGCGCCCGTAATTCTGCTCGCGCATATGAGCAAAGGCAGCTTTGGTGCAGTAATAGGTGCCGTTTAGATGCACTTCGATCACTTTCAGGTAATCGGCGATCTCCATCTTGAGCAAACTTTTATCACGGAGAATGCCCGCATTATTAATTAAGATATCGATCTGACCGTAATGATCAACCGCTGCTTGAATGATTTTTTGCGCACTGTCCCATTCGGAGACGCTTTCATAGTTGGCGACCGCCTCGCCGCCGGTGCTTTTGATCTGATCGACCACCTTCTGTGCGGGAGTGCTGTCGGCGCCCTCCCCGTCAAAGGTCCCGCCGAGATCGTTGACCACCACTTTGGCGCCTCGCCCAGCCAGCAGCAGAGCGTATGCCTTGCCCAATCCGCCGCCGGCTCCGGTGATGACCGCAACCCTACCGTCGAACCGTAGTTCGGACACTTGATCCAGCTCCTTTCAAGTAATCTTTTCTTAGTTTATTATATATTCCCTCTTTAATCAATATTCAAAACTCAGATGATCGTATCAGGTTGCTGTAAATTTTAAAAGAACCCCACAGGCCATATCGCCAACTGCGTGGTTGCCGAGCCCTCCAATTGTGTCCCCTGAAAGCTGTTTTTTCGCTCCAAACACCGGCCTTGTTATGTTGCAGTCTTCTCCAGGGTTGGATTCCTCTGGTGAATTATAGTGCTGAGAAACTGTTTCCCCTGAGGAAATTTTCCAGGTGGGTGTGATTTCTCTTCTACTAACAGGAAGTAAAAACCTTCGGGAAAATCTAAAATATTTATATACTGTTCACCTGCATGAAGTATCCTTCTCCATTCTTATGTAGGCGCAGATAGATCATTCTGCCGTTTACTGACATTATTAGTCGGCGAGATCCTCCGGAAGGCTTTTCTGCGGATGCCACTGCCGCCGCTGTCCGAGATCTGTACTCACACGATCAAAAAG
>JAAZIE010000033.1 GCA_012510305.1 Bacillota bacterium
AGGGAGACGCTGGCCGGCTCCGCGGAAGAAGCGGCGGCGGCGGCGGAAGCGATCGGTTATCCCGTGGTCTTGAAGATCGAGTCGCCGGATATCCTTCATAAAACCGAGGCGGGCGGGGTGCTCCTGGACTTGAGCGACGCCGCCGCGGTAAAAGAAGGCTACGAGCAGATCGTCAAGCGAGCCGCAGGCTACAACCCCCGTGCCCGCCTGGAGGGGGTTCTGGTGCAGGAGATGCTGGCGCCGGGGCTGGAGGTTATTTTGGGCCTGAAAAAGGACCCGATTTTTGGACAAACGGTTCTCTTCGGTTTGGGCGGTGTTTTCGTGGAGCTGCTGAAGGATGTTTCCGTGCGCACCGCGCCCCTGAGAGAAGAGGACGCCCGGGCCATGCTCGACGAGATCCAGGGGCGGGCCCTTCTCGACGGCGTGCGGGGACAGCCGCCCCGCGACCGCGAATTCCTGGTCTCCATCATGCTGAAACTTTCCCGGCTGGCGGTGGAGCTGGAGGGCGAAATTGCCGAACTGGACATCAACCCGCTCATCGTTTATCCCCGCGGTGAGGGCGCAGTCGCCGCCGATGCGCTCATGATCCTGGCCGGCGAAGAATAGCTTTCCCCCTCCGGGCAAAACTAAACTGCTAGTCATATCACCGCCAAAGGGGGTTCGGCAATGCAGGCAACCTCGCACAATGTGGGCAAGGCTGAATTCATGTCCCTGTTTCACCAGTACCAGGCAGAGTCTCTTTGCAGCAAGAAACTGCAGGTTTATGCCGCCCAGGTGCAGGATCCGGTCCTGCGCAACCTGATCAACGAGCTCAATACCCAGTGCCAACAGCGCGCCCAGTGGCTTTCGACAACGCTGAGCGAAGCCGGCGGCGCACCATACATCACTTCTTAGGGGGTAGGCCAGGATGGCACAACAGCTAACTGAAAAAGAGATCGCCGGCGACATCCTCTCCGCCTGCAAATGCGGCGCCAGCGGCTATCTGCAAGCGATCATGGAAGCCCAGGACCCGGGTATCCGCCAGGCTTTCCTCGACTACCAGGGCCAATGCCTTGCCGGGCAGGAAAAGATCTTTCACTACATGCAGGATCAGGGCTGGTACAAGGTGCCGATGAACCGGGACACGATCGGCTAGAGCACCTCGATTTTGGAACATTATCCCAAAAGGTGACAGGGGGACGTACCTACTGTCACCTTTTTCGACTGCATTGGCCGGCAGGAGGCAGGCCCGAAATTTTAGGAGGTTCCCCTTTTCTAAAGGGGGCGCGGTAAATCCCCCCTGACCCCCCTTTAGAAAAGGGGGGGAATTGGTTACTTTGGAGCTAACAGAAACCGCTACAGCGCAAGCGAAACTCCCGGGTTAAATGCGGGCCGGGCATGCCCGGCCCCTACAAATTTACATGATGGCCGATGAGTAAGTGTGGGAATATGCCGTAACCGTATTGCCTCACCGGACCGGCTGCCCCCACTTTTACGGCCCATGCCCCCGCCCCAGATGTAGGGGTCGGGCATGCCCGACCCAACCCCGGCTGCACCGGAGGTGTACATGTAACATGCAGGGTAAACCCGGCCGGGGGCGTGGTTAAATCCCCCCAGGCCCCCTTTAGAAAAGGGGGGGAATTAGTTACTTTGGGGCTGACAGAAACCGCTACAGCGCAAGCGAAACCTCCGGGTTAAATGCGGGCCGGGCATGCCCGGCCCCTACAAATTTACATGATGGCTTGCAGCAATGGGCACCCCCGGAATTTAGAACGGCGCCCTTTTCCAAAGGGGGGGAATCAGGTACCTTGGAGCAAACGGATACCGCTACAGCATAAGCGAAACAAGTAGGTCTAACCCCTTCCAGAACCAATGCCCTTGCCTGGGGGCCTTGCCTACACCGAAGGCGTAGGGGTCAGGCATGCCTGACCCAACCCCGGCTGCACAATACAACAACGCGGGCGGGGCGCTGGACATCATGGACTTTTTCGGATATTCCCTTAAAGTGAAAGGCCGGCTTTTCAGCCGGCCCTCACTGTATTACACGGCAAAAGGGGTTGGCGGGCTACTTGAATCTGCGAATAAGAATACCCGCGGCGGTCATCAGTACGCCTAAGAGACCCGGTACGCTGTGGCTCCCATGCGTTTGAGGTAAGAGAGGCTCCGGTTCGAGTTCCGGCTCAGGCTCAGGATCCGGCTTCTCATCGGTGCGCTCTGGAATTTTAGGTTCCAACTCTTTCGGTTCCTTTTCAGGAGTGATTATCTCGAGCAAGGCGGTATCTACAAGCGGACCGCCTTCTTCAAAAAGAAGGGTTGCTTCATTTTCCAGGGTATGGGTTTCGCCATATGAGGACAGGTTCGTGACCGTAACCGTGTATTTGAATTCATACAGGTCTTTTTCCTCGTCGTTCAGCTCCCTTTCGGGCTGATATTCCCCTGAAAAATCAACATTCAGCCCACCGGGGAGGGGGCCGAACTGATCCTGCAGTGTTGCAGTAGCGTTGACGCTTTCCCGGAACACTGATGCATCGGAAAGCTTGACCTTGCGCACTTTGAATCGTTTCCATCCTGTTTTGTACTTGAGAGTGGCTTCATTGACTCCATCTTGACAAGTAAAAGTCTCCTGGATTTTACCCCCCTTAACATTAACCCAGCGGCTCTCATCGCCGTAGGTTACTTTTACTTTTTTAATTCCCTTTTTTACATCTGCGCTGATCTCGACTGTACAGCTCGTCTCTTCCTTAATTCTGGTAGCTGTTACGGTATAACCGGCCTCAACCGACTCACCTACGGGGAGGTTAACGGAGTCCTTGTCACAGCTTTTCGTGAGTTCCCAGCCATAGACATCCTTGACGAATTGTTTCATTTCTAGATTTGTAATAGCATTTTTACAAGCCCCCCCGGCCATCGATGTTGATGCCATGGCGAACATCAACACCAGCACTACCGATAAAATTACCGAAACTCTTTTCATGACCACATCACCTTTCCATATTTTTTAAGCAACCTGTGAATACCGGCACTTTTACCGGTAATCTTAGATGTGGGTATGTTTTACTGATATCGGTAATTTTATACATGCAAAAAAAAACTGCACATAGAAGGTTGGGGAGGTTAAATGCGGGGTTTTCATAAAAACGCCAGGCGTTCGCTTTGTCCGCCACCGGGCCGGTAGAGACTCTTCGCTGCGATAGGGTGACGGTGTGGGATGCTCAGGCTCCTTTAATGTCATCCTGAGGGCGCAGCCCGAAGGATCTCACGCGGTAAGGTGGAGGCATCGTTAAAAACGCCGGGCGGTCGTTCTGTTCGCGGCCGGGCCGGTTGAGACCCTTCGCTGCGCTCAGGGTGACAGTGTGGAAGGCTCGGGTAACAGTGTAGGAGGCTCAAGGTGACAGGAAAGAAGTGCGGTAAATCCACCCTGGCCCGGATCGGAGGTTGGAGATTGGAGGGGATTATGGGCCGCCACCGTGGTG
>JAAZIE010000295.1 GCA_012510305.1 Bacillota bacterium
AGGGTTTAAAAAAATGGGAAACTGGGCAAACCCCAGGGCGGAAAAAAGGCTCCAGAAGCTGCCGCTCCCCTTAAAGATGAGCGACAGCAGGTAGAGGATACCGGTGGATACAAAAAGACCGGCCAACGCGCTGCACACCTGGAGCAGAAGGACGGATGGAGTCCTCATGGAGAAATCAACGAGCTCTTCCAGGGCGGCGTAATCAGCGGTAAGGGAGTTCAGCAGCGTCGCCGCTGCAAATATGCCCAAAGCCCAGCCCAGCGGCTTCTCCCGGGCGATGGTGTTCATCGCGGATACCGGTTTGCGAATTACCCCGTCAAGCATTTCTAAAATATTCATGCTCATTCCTCCTCGTTTTTAAAAGGTTGAACCGGCGTTTACTCCAGGGCTACCCGCGGCAGGCTTTGAATCTGCTGCTGCAGGTAATTCAGGATCTGGATTTCCGGCGGTGTGGTGGCCCTTTCTGCAAGGATCGCTGCCTTTACCCCCAGCCCTGAAACCTGCTCCAGAAATGAAGGCGGGGGAAATTCAAATTTCTCGGGATCTTCAACCCCGGCCAGCTCCCCGGCCCACTTCACCGCTTCATCGATACCGCCCAAACGGTCCACCAGGCCCAGCTTCAACGCCTGGGTGCCGGTAAAGAGCTGGCCGGTTGCCAGTTCCCGCACTTTCTTTTCATCCATCTCCCTGCCGGCGGCCACATCGGAGACAAACTGATCATAAATATCATCGGAGAGCGCCTGCATCAACTCGCGCTCTTCGCCTGTGAGCTCGCTCGAGAGCATATCTTTATAGCGGCCGCTCTTGATCGTCTCCACCTTTATACCCATCTTTTCATAGAGCCCCCCCATATCCATCACCTGGGAGATCACCCCGATGGACCCGGTCAGAGTACCGGGCTGGGCAACGATCCCTTCTGCCGGGGCGGAGATATAGTAGCCCCCCGAAGCAGCCATATCGCCCATCGATATGACCAGCGGCTTGGAGAAAGCCTCGATATAGGCGGCGATCTGCTGGGAGGCGGCCACCGAGCCGCCGGGGCTGTTTACCCTGAGCACGGCCGCCTTGATTTTGCCGTCCTCCTCCGCTTGCTCCAACTGCTTTTCCACGTAGCGCGGCGTGATCCCCCCCCCGGACAGGCTCATTCCGCCGCTCTCCTCTTCGATCGCCCCCAGGAGGTAAATCACCACCACGCGGTCTCCTGTACCGTTGGAAGCAGATTTTTCACCGGGCATGGCCAGCAAAATAACTGCCGAAACAAGCGCCAGCACCACGATAACGACTACCAACCAGCGGTAGTTTCTCATCATTATCACCCTTTCCCCTGTTTCATGAAGATTCCCGTCGCCCATCGCTGCCCGGAGGAACGCCGTGGGTTACACGTTCACATTTCAGCATCCTCCCTCCGGGCCAAATTTATTTCTTAGAAAGGCCCGTAACCGAACCAGACCGCCACGGTAAGCATAAGCGCAGTGATCGCCAGGACCACCAGCTGCAGCAAGCCGATCCAGCGGGCCCACTTGGGGTAGCTCACCGTGGTCAGCCCCAGGCAGATCAGCAGCACCGCGTTGGTGGGATAAAAGACGTTGGAAAAACCGTCGCCGAAGCAAAAAGCCAGCACCATCGTTTGCCGGGTCAGCCCCGAAAGATCGGCCAGCGGCGTGAGGATGGGGATGAGCAGGGCCGCCTTGGCCGAAGCGGAGCCGATAAAAAAGTTCACCACCAGAACCAGGGCATAGATCATGTAGGAGGCGATGTAGGAGGAGGCGCCCTCGATCAGCCCCGCCGCGTAATGGACCACGGTATCGATCACTCCGCCCCGCTCGATAATATAGCTCACGCTCATGGCCATGAGAATGAGGATAACCCCCGGGGCCACCCCCACGATCCCCCTTAAAAAAGTGCGCCCCACCTCGCGGCCGCGCAGGCCGCCCCAGAAACCGGCGCCCACGCCGGCAATGAGGTAGATCAGCGCAATCGCCGGCAGCGAAAAATCGGAAAAGGCCTCGAACATGTTCGTCAGGGCGATCACCACAATAATGGCCCCGAAGCAGCCCAAAAACCAGTTCACCGCCCGGTTGCCCCCGCCGCCTCCGGTCTGTTCCGGATCCGCCGGGCTGCCGGCGGTACGGTGAAACCTCTTTTGCATCTCCCGGTCTTCCTCGTAAATGATGGAGCGGCGCGGATCCTGCTCGATCTTCTTGGCATAGCGCACCAGAAAGTAGCAGAGCAGCGCGTAAAGGAGCGCAAACACCAGCAGGCGAAAAGAGGCGCCCGAGAAGACGGGCAGCTCCGCGATACGCTGGGAGAGGCCGATGGAGTAAGGGTTGGAGATGGCCACGGAGAAGCCGAAACAGATGGAAAGCAGGCTCATCCCCAGGCCGGTCAAAGCATCCCACCCCATATTGTAGGCCAGGATCACAACCAGCGGCGCCAGGGCGACGACCTCCTCGAACATACCCAGGGTCGACCCGAAGAACATGAATACAAAAGAGACCAGGCAGATGAGCAGATACCGGTTTTTGCCGAAACGCTTCACGATCTTGGCAATAATTTCTTCAAAAACCCCGACGCGGTTGAGCACGGCAAAGCCGCCGCCGATAAACAAGATGAGCAGACAGATAACGATAACCGCCTGTGCGTTTTGGGAAGCATAGAGCACCTCAACCGGTGCGGTAAACCAGCGGTAGACCGGCTGCGCAGTTTTTTCAACAAAGTGAAAAGAATCGGGGACAATTTCCTCCCTTCCCTCCACTTCCACGCGCTCGTAGCTCCCTGAAGGGATCACCTGCGTGAGAATACCCGATAAGATCATTAAGCATAGAATAATAACCGCCGTGGTGATGAAAGCCTTTTTCCCGATCCTGAGCTCTGCAGACTCCGACAAACGGACCATCCCCCTTCTAGAACAATGCTATTAATTTCTTGGTTAACGCGAAATACCCTCTATTAACAAAACCGATTTTTAAATGCAGTGAATATTTAGAAGGTTTTAACATCCGCCGGTGCGAATATCTTAAAGTATAACACCAAAAAAAGGAGAGCATGGATCATGGCTGAAATAACGTTGGAAAAGGTTAAGGGGCTTCTGGCCCGGGAAGAGAAAAGCTATGCCGCGGGCCGGCCGCGTTCAAAGGAGCTTTTCACGGAAGCGCGGCACAGCTACACCGCCGGTGTACCGATGAGCTGGATGCAGATCTGGCCGGGCGGTTTCCCCATCTTCGTCCGCGAAGCCAAGGGAGCGCGCATCACTGACGTGGACGGAAACAGCTACCTTGATCTTTGCCTGGGCGACACCGGGGCGCTGCTGGGCCACGCCCCGCCTGCAGTGATCGGCCCGCTCACGGAGCAGCTGAACAAAGGGATCACCACCATGCTGCCCACCGAGGACTGCCTCGAAGTGGGAGCAGAGCTGTCCCGCCGCTTTGGGCTGCCCTGCTGGCAGATCCTGATGACCGCTTCCGATGCCAACAGGATGGCCCTGAAGATCGCCCGCGAATTTACCGGGCGCCGGTTGACGCTGGCTTTCAACGCCGCTTACCACGGCAGCGTCGATGAGACGCTCGTGGTCGACTTTTTCGGCAACCTCATGAATATGCCCGGGCTGATGGGTCCGCTGGTGGAGGATCCCTCCAAGATGACCCGTATCGTGGAGTTCAACGACGTCGAAGCGCTGGAGGAGGCGCTCGCCCCCGGGGATGTGGCCTGCGTTATCGCCGAGCCGGTGATCACCAACGTGGGGATCATCCATCCCGATCCCGGCTTTCACGACGCGCTGCGCCGCCTCACCCGCGAGCACGGCACCCTGCTCCTCATCGATGAGACCCATTCCATCTGCGGCGGCCCCGCCGGCATGACCGGCGAGCTGGGCCTTGATCCCGACATCTTCGTCCTGGGCAAACCCATCGCCGGCGGTTACCCGGCTGCAGTGCTCGGCCTCACCCGGGAGATCGCCCAAATGATCGAAAAGCGGGTGCCCTGGCACAACTTCTTCGGCTTCGGGGGCACCCTTTCAGGCAACCCCGCCGCCGTGACGGCGATCAGGGCGACCCTGGAGCACCTCCTCACCGAAGAGTCCTTTGACCGCATGGTCCCCCTGGCCAAAAAGATGGAAGAGGGCATCGCCGCGGTGATCAAGCGCCATAACCTGCCCTGGTATGTCGCCCGCATCGGCTGCCGGGTAGAGTTTCGCTTTTTGCCCGAGCCGCCGAAGCGGGGCATCGATACATTCTTCGACGTGGAGTACAACGAGGTGGACCTGCTCACCGAGGGCCTCAGCGGGCCGCTGGAACTGTACATTCACCTTTACTGTGCCAACCGCGGCATCCTGCTGTCGCCGGTGCACAACATGGCCCTGGTCTCCCCGCAGACCACGGAAGAAGAGGTCGATCACTACGTGCAGGTAATCGGGGAGTGCGTGCAGGATCTGCTGAAGTAAACCCGGTCTGTCCGGGCCGGGGCCGCCTTCAACAGCGGCCCCGACCCCTTTATATTTTGAGCTAGATCTTGAAAAGAGAAGGCGTGACCGCGGTTTCGATCGCCGCCGCCAGCAGCACCATCCCGGCGGGGGCAAAAATGGCAAGGTGTCCCGGGTAATAGCGCCTCTTGCGCTCCAGGGAACGGCCCAGCCAGGCCAGGGCAAAGACCGCGCCCAGGGCAAACGCGGTGTATTCAACGGCGCCGTGCGGCAAAATGAGGGTAAAAAAGAGGCGCTGCCAGGGCAGGTTGACCCTGCTGCTGAAAGCGGCCAGCACCCGGGCCACCCGGATCATCTCTTTTGCAAAAAAGAAGAGGTAGCAAAAGAGGGCCCACCGGCAAGCCCTCTTCCCGGGTATCTCCGCCCGCCGGGCGTAAAATAACCAGGTTGCCGAGACCAGCCAGAGCAGCAGCAGCACGCCCAAGTTGTTCAGCGCCACCGCGGCAAAGAAAGATAGATCC
>JAAZIE010000296.1 GCA_012510305.1 Bacillota bacterium
GCCAGGTCCAGGGAGAGGCAGCCGGTGGGAACTACGGGGATGCCGGTGGTGACATGCTCGCCTAATTTCATCACGGAACCTTTACCAAATTGTTTTTCAATATGCAGCAGAGCAGCCTCCAGGGCTTTCTCTTTTTCCATCTTCAAAACCCCCTTAGCTGGGTTTAATCACTATACTCTTAGTTCTTGCTTTCCCGTTATTTTCCTCTATCTTGATCAAAGAATATTTCTTTTAGAGCGGTGTAGTGCGCGCCCCCGGGTGTGAGACGGCTCCGGTAAAGAGAAACCGACTGCACCCGGGTGATCCCGGTAAAAAAGGATGATTCCGAGCTGAGAACAGCCTGCAATACTTTTTCAGGTACCGGCCGGCGCACCCGGCCCAGGGTCAGGTGCGCTCTGAAGGGGCGTTTTTCGGCCGCAAATCCTTTTGCGGCCAGCTCTTTTTCGAGAGCGGCAGCCAGCGCTTTCAGTTCTGCGGCTCCCGCTGTCACGCCGGCCCAGAGAACGCGGGCCCGCCGTGGCGAGGGGAAAACGCCGATTCCTTCAAATTGCAGGGCAAACGGTTCCAGGGCCCGGGCGGCGTTCTGCATGGAGCCGGTAATTGCCGCCAGCAGGTTCTCGTCCTGCCGGCCTAAAAATTTCAAAGTAAGATGTTGCGCCGCCGGGCGGACCCATTTGACCCCGTCAAGGGAGCTTTCCAGCCGCAGCTGCAAGCGGTGGAGCTCCTCCTTTTGCTTTTCAGAGGGCACAACAGCGATAAAAAGACGCAAGTTAAATTCCTCCCCCCACCAAGTGCTCTTTCGCTTCGGAAAAGCGGGATCCCGCAGCCGGACACCCCTGTATATGTTTGCCCTTTAATCTCCCGGATCCTTTTTTAAGCGGGCTTGTTCCGGTTCACTTTGTCCGGGCGGGGGGTTGTAGTAGCGCTGCAAAGAAAAGGAATCGGGGAAATGATCGATCGTGATCAGGTCGGCGCAGGCCAGGCGGGGCTGCTTGTCGGGAACGGCGCTGAAGTAAAGCACGATCATGCTGTAGGGATTTTCCCGGGGCGCCAGCAGGCCGCGTACTCCGGCGGCGCCGCTGGTCCCGGCATTGAGCAGGGCGGTGCCGCTCTCTTCATCGAAATTCAAGGCGGCCCTGTGGGTATGGCCGCTGAGGATGAGCGGCACTTTACCAAGAAGAGGCCCGGCCATAAGCGGGTTGTGCAGGGCAAAGATATCGGGCTTCGCGGCATTATCCCGGAGCAGCTTCGCCGCCCGGTGCGACTCTTTCAACAGGACGCTGTCTTCTTCTATACCGGCAGTTAAATTCGACGAGGCGGGATCGGGCAGCCCGGCGATGCGCAGCCCGCCGATCTCCAGCGCCGCTTCTCCGATGATGAGGGCGCCCTCGCGGCGCATCAGCTCAACGCTCTGCGGGGTGTCGTGGTTGCCGGGAAGAAAAAGATAGGGCTGCGGCAGGGCGGCCAGGCGAGCGGCCAGCTCTGTTTCGAGGCTGGATCCGTAATCGGTGAGATCGCCTGTATCGATGATCAGGTCAACTTGAAAACTGTCGGCAACTTTTTCAATCAGATCCAGGGCGGCGGGATTGTTATGAATATCGGAGACATGGAGCACCCGGATTTCATCCGTATCCGGGGCCTGTTGAAGCTTTTCCATCCGGGAGGCGAGCTCTTCCAAGTTAACGACGATGAGCTCAAACTGTTCGCTCAGCGTGTTTACCGTATCCATGAGCTGCCCGCTCAGATCGGCGATCCAGGGCGCCGCGGCCAGGGCTCCCTCAAAACGGGGGTTGCTGAAGGCGCCGACCCGGTAAGGATAAAAGAGGGTGGTGCCGAGCAGCAGTGCCAGCAGAAAGAGGGTTAAAAGGCCGCTGCCCACCGCTTCCCCAAGCGCCCGGCGATAGGGCTGCCCCTTTCGCCACCAGGCGATAACATAAAGAAAAGCCCCGCAGAGAAAGGAGACAGCGGCGAGGCGGATGCAGTAATAGGCGGCCTGCTCCCGGAGCTGCCGGGATAAAAATGTGGTCAGATCGGGGATCTCCTGTAAAGATGATGCGAGCAGCTCCGGATCGATCGTATCCAGGGTAATCTTGAGCATGAAAGGAGCCCAGTGGGTCAGCGCCCGCAGTTTCCCCAGCGGCGGAAGCAGAAGCACCGTTTCGCCGCGCTGAAAGGGAACCAGCGCCGCGGTAAACTCGAAGGCGCCGAAAGAGAGGCGGGTTTCGCTGAACAGCGCGGTGGCCAGGCAGAGAGCAGCCAGGGCTGTGAGCAGCCATAAGGCCGGCCGGTAAAGCTTTCTGGTTTTATTAAACGGCAGAGCGCATCATCCTCCAGAGCGCGGCCAGGGTCGTTTGAACGGACCGCTCCTTGACGGCACGGCGGCTGCCGGGCAAAAGAGTGCGCCGGCAGCTTTCGCCGGCAGGGCCGCAGAGGGCTGTATAGACCAAGCCCACCGGGCTTCCCGAGGAGTCGCTTTCCGGCCCGGCGATGCCGGTGATGGCGGCGCCAACAGAGGCGGACAGAGCCCGCCGTGCTCCCCGGGCCATGGCCAGGGCCACCGCTTTGCTGACCGCACCCTCGCTTTTTAAAAGCTCCGCCGGCACCCCGAGCAGCTTCTCCTTGGCTTCGTTGCCGTAGGTGACAAGAGAGCCCTTGAAAAAAAGAGACGATCCGGGGATATCGGTAAGAGCGTCCGCCAGCAGGCCGCCGCTGCATGATTCGGCCAGGGCCAGGGTCAGCCCCCGCTTGGTGAAAAGGCCGGCCACTGTTTTGGCCAGGGTTTCCTCGTTTTCACCGTAAATATACTCGCCCAAGTGTTCTCTAAGGCGGCGGGCCGCCTCATCGAGCAGTGCAGCTGCCGCCGGGTCTGCCGCTGCGGTTCTCAGCTGCAAAAGCACCTCCCCGCCGCCGGCCAGGGGCGAAAATAAGACCCCTTCGGGCAGCCCGACCTTCTTGATCTTCTCTTCGAGCAGCGACTCTCCGCAGCCGACAGTGCGCACAACCTTTGTGCGCCAGGAGGCCCGGAAACCGCGGGCGGCCAAAAAGGGGAGGATCTCTTTTTCAAAAAGCGGTCTCATCTCCCGGGGGGGGCCGGGCAAAAGAATAACCAGCCGTTTTCCCGCGGGGACAATCGCCGCCGGGGCGGTACCCAGGGGATTGGGCAGCAGGCGGCTTCCCTCTACCACCAGGGCCTGTTTGCGATTTGCCGCCGGCATGGGATTGCCCCGCCCCTCAAAAAAACGCTCCAGGCGCCGCAACCATCCTTGATCGAGAAGCAGGGGCCGCTGCAGCGCCTCCGATACCGCTTCACGGGTCAAATCGTCATCGGTGGGACCCAGGCCGCCGGTGCAGATCACCGCCTCGCTGCAGCTTAGCGATTCTTTCAAAGCCTTAACAATTGCGGAAACGCTGTCGGATACGACCCGCTGTTCCCGTACCGGAATACCCTTTGACCAGAGACGACGTGAAATGTAACCGGCGTTGGTGTTCTCCACCAGGCCGCTTAAAAGCTCGTTGCCAATACAGAGCAGATCTACCTGCACCGCTATCACCGCCGTTTTTTATGCAATTATACCATCTCTTGCCCCTAACCGGCCCGGTTATAGCCAGAGATATGGCGGCGCAGGGTTTCGCCGGTGATCTTCTCTTTTTCCAGGACCAGGCGGGCCACTTTTTCGATGAGGCCGATTTTTTGCCCCAAAAGCTTCGTGACCCACTCTTCCCGGGCTCCCACCAGCTGCTGAATGGTGCGGTGAAGCAGAGACCCGGGCAGCTCCTTGATGCTGACCACACCGAGGCTGGAAAGGCCGGCCTCAATAATTTTCTTGGATATTTCCACGGCCTTGTCGAAATCGCTGAGCGAGCCGGTGCTGCGGCTGCCCAAAACCAGCTGCTCGCTGACCGCTCCGCCAAGCAGGATGGCGATTTTTTCCTCCAGGTGATCCAGGGTGTAGATATAGTAATCGCGCTCGGGCTGGTGGCGGACATAACCCAGCGCTTTGCCGCGCGGGGTGATCGTAACCTGGGAAACAGAGCCCGGTTTGAGCGCTTCGCTGACCAGCGCGTGGCCGCTTTCGTGGACCGCAATCCGCCACAGCTCTTCCGGATCAGGTTTTCGCTCCAGCTTCTCTCCCATGATCACTTTATCGACAGCCTCCAGGAGGTGTTTTTCCTCGATTTTTTTCTTTTTTTCCCGCAGGGCCAGGATCGCGGCCTCGTTGGCCAGGCTTTCCAGGTGTGCTCCGGAGAAGCTGAAAGTTTCGCGGGCAATCTTTTGCACGGAGACCTCTGCGCATACGGGCTTGTTGTGCAGGTGCAGTTTCAAAATCTGTTCCCGACCCTCCAGGTCGGGGAGATCAACCTGGACGATCCGGTCAAAGCGGCCCGGGCGGAGCAAAGCCGGATCGAGAGCTTCAGGCCGGTTGGTTGCGCCGATGACCAGGATAGGCCGGTCCTCGGCCCCGCCGAGGCCGTCCATCTCCACCAGCAGCTGGTTTAAAGTCTGGTCATACTCCAAGTGGCTGCTGTGCTGTCCCCGCTTCCCGCCGAGAATATCGATCTCATCGATAAAGAGAATGGCGCTGTTGCGGTGCTCATTTGCCGCTTTCCGGCGGCAGGTGCCAAAAAGCCGGCGGACCCGCTGAGCCCCCACGCCTGCGTACATTTCAATAAATTCACTGCCGGCAACGCTGACAAAGGAGGATCCGGTATAACCCGCCGCCGCACGGGCCAGCAGCGTTTTCCCTGTTCCCGGTGGACCCACCAGCATGACCCCTTTAAGCGGGCGGATCCCCATTTGCCTGATCAGGCGGGGCCTGGTTACAAAATCAAGCGCTTCCAGCAGCTCTTTTTTGGCCACCTCCTGGCCGCCGATCTGGTTGAACCCGATCTCTTTAACCTTCGTCACCTGGCCTACCGTGTTGAAGCGAGGCGTTTTCATCCCGGTAAAGCGCAGCAGTACCAGGAACAGCACCGCCAGGATCACCAGCGGGATCAGGGTGCTCTGGTAATACAGCAAAGTGATCAGCGCCGCAGCGCCCAACCCGGCCAAAAGCTCAAGCATCGCCCGCCCCTCCTTCCTGAAGCGGCGGCAGCTCGACGACCTGGTAGAGGAAGCTGTCGCCGTCGCGCGCTTGCAGGTAAAGATATTTCGCGTCAACGGTCAGGGATGAGCCGGTGAGCTTGTAAGACTCGGCCACTGCGGCAATCTGCCTCGCCGCCTCGCTGTAATCGCCCGAGCGAGCCGCTTCGTAAAGGGCCGGGCTCACGGCGGCGGCAAATTCATCGAGCCTGTCGCTGCGCTGATCAACAATTTTTATTTCCGGCGGGTCCCGGTAGAGCGCCGCCGCCTCTGCTTCAATGGCGGCATAAAGATCCTGCAGCAGGCCCCGGTAAGAAGGTTTCGGGCAGATCACGAGCAGATCGCCCCCTCTTTCCGAAACAATTTCTGCAGATTCCACCGCCTCAAGGCGACGAAGATTCTCCAGAAAGGGCGTTTTCTTGAAATAACCTTGATAGAAGTAGTTAGCTCCGAAAAATAGGCCCAGCGCCAGTAACATGATCAGCAGTGCCCTGGGCCAGTTCAAATCCGGCACCGGCAACCGCTCCCTTGTAGGCAGCTGTTAGCTGCTGTAGTTTACATAATGTGACTTGATTATAACAAAGA
>JAAZIE010000297.1 GCA_012510305.1 Bacillota bacterium
CCGCCGGAGAGGTGGCGGAGAGGCTGGCCTCAGCCGGAGCCGCGCTGCTGGTGCGCGCTGTGGGGGAGATCGCCTCGGGGGAAGCCCGGCGGCTGCCCCAGGATCACGCCCGGGCCACCTACGCCCCGCCGCTGCGCCGGGAGGAAGAACAGATCAACTGGACCGACGAGGCTCTTTCTCTCTACAACCTTATCAGGGGGCTCAACCCGCGCCCGGGGGCTTATACCACCTTCCGGGGGCGGCGGCTGAAAATCTGGAGGGCGGCGCTGCCCGCTGCTGCGGGCGGCGGTATAAAAGAGACCGGCAACGCGTCGGTTTCCTTGCCTGAAGACGCGCTCCCGGGGACGGTTCTGGCCCACGAGGGCCGCCTCCTTGTAGCTGCCGGGAAGGGCGGTATTTTGGAGCTGCTCGAGGTGCAGCCGGCGGGGAAAAGGCCCATCTCCGGCGGCGATTTTTACCGCGGCTACCGCCTCGGGGCGGGCGCAAGGCTGGGGGAATGAACCTTGCGTGAGCCGGCCGGCCCGGCGAAGGAAGGACGGGAAGCGGCGTTACGAGCGCTGTACCGCGTGGAGCGGGACGGCGCCTTTCTTAACCTGGCCCTGCCGCCGCTCCTGGGCAACCTGGAGGCTCGTGAGCGGGCCCTGGCGCGGGAGCTGGCTACCGGGACAGTGCGCCGGTTGAACACGCTGGACTGGTCGCTGGGCCTGTACCTGAAGCAGCCCTTGAAAAAAATGACGGTATGGATCCGCAACCTGTTGCGGTTGGGCGCTTACCAGCTTCTTTACCTGGAGCGGATACCCGATCATGCCGCCGTCGATGAAGCGGTCCGGTTGGCTCACCGCTACGGGCACCGCGGCGTCGCCGGGTTGGTCAACGCGGTTTTGCGGCGGCTGGCTGCATCAAAAGGAGAGCTGCCCTGGCCGGATCGCAAAAAGCAGCCCCTGGAGCACCTGGCCCTGCTGAGCAGCCATCCGCGCTGGCTCGTGGAAAGGTGGTCCCGCCGTTTCGGCCTTGAGGAGGCCCGCAAGCTCTGCGAGGCCAACAATGTGCCGCCCCCGCTGGCGCTGCGCCCCAACACTTTGCGCACCTCTCCCGGCGCCCTGGTTGAAAAGATGAACGCCGCGGGGATCACCGCCGCTTTGAGCCCGCGCCTGCCGGGATCTGTCCTCCTCGAACCGGCCGGCCCGGTCACGGAGCTGCCCGGTTACCGGGAAGGGCTCTTCTCGGTGCAGGGTGAAAGTTCCGCCCTGGTGGCCCCGCTGCTGCAGCCGCAGCCGGGGGAGGAGGTCATCGATCTTTGCAGCGCCCCGGGAGGAAAAAGCACCCACCTGGCCGAGTTGATGGAGGACCGCGGTATGGTTACCGCTGTCGATCTGCACCCGCACCGTTTAAAAATGGTCCAGCATGCCGCGGAGCGCCTGGGGTTGAAGTCGATCAAAACTGTTGCCGCCGACGGCACCGCGATCGGCAGGGCCGGTCTCTCACCGCCGCACCGCCTTCTTGTCGACGCCCCCTGCAGCGGCCTGGGCGTGATCCGGCGCCTGCCGGAGCTGAAGTGGCGCCGCCGGCCGGCAGACCTGGAGCGCCTGGCCCGGACCCAGCTGGCCCTGCTGCAGGCGGGCGCGGAGCTGCTTCGCCCCGGGGGGATGCTGCTTTACAGCGTTTGCACCACCGAACCCGGGGAGACTGTCGCAGCAGCGGAGGCGCTGGAAGCCGCCTGCCCCCGCCTGGTTCCACAACCCCTGGAGCCCTTTTTGCCGCCGGCGCTGCAAAGCGGGCTTCTGTCGCCGGGCCGCCTCTTTCTCCACCCCCACCGCCACGGCCTTGACGGCTTTTTTATCACCCTATGGTCAAAGCAGCAAGGCTAGGCCGCCGGGCGCCGCCCGGCGATCAATCAATTCAACCTCATCGCCTGGCGGAAACCTTCACCCGCGGGAAAGCAGATATCAGCCATGAAGAGGCTCCTTTAAATACGCGGCGGACACGAGCTTGCAAAACAAATAACAGTTGACATTCACTGGAGGTCGCTGCTATACTTTTGACGGGATATTGAAAATTCTAAATCTGCTAAATCCCCAGAATACCCCAGTCAAAAGAGGTGACCGCGGATGTTATCAGCGCAGAAACCCTGGCTTAAATACTATGGTGACGTTCCCCACGAGGTCGATTTTCCGCGCAGGACCATGTAC
>JAAZIE010000298.1 GCA_012510305.1 Bacillota bacterium
GCCTTCGAGGCCGCGGTAGCCGGGCTGCATGTCTGGTGGGATATTGTCTTCCCGGGGCTGCTTCCCTTTTTTGTGATCTCGCAGATCCTCATCGGCCTGGGCGTGGTCCACATGATGGGCGTCTTTTTGGAACCGGTGATGCGCCCTCTCTTCAACGTGCCCGGGGCCGGTTCTTTTGTCATGGCCATGGGCCTGGCTTCGGGTTTTCCCATCGGTGCTGTCTTGACCAGCGAGCTGCGGGCCCAGAATTTGTGCAACCGTGTGGAGGCGGAGAGGCTGCTCAGCTTTACCAACACCGCCGATCCCCTTTTCATGATCGGCGCGGTGGCCGTGGGCATGCTCGGCTATCCGCAGGCGGGGCTGACGATCATGCTGGCGCACTATCTTTCCAGCCTCACCCTCGGTTTCCTGATGCGCTTTTACCGGCAAAAAGAAGCGGCCACGGCCGACCGGAGCCCCCGGCGGGGCCGGCTGATCAGCCGGGCGCTGCAGGCCCTTGTGGAGGCGCGCAAAAAAGACGGCCGCCCCCTGGGCCGGCTCATGGGGGAGGCGATCGAGAAATCCGTTGAAACCCTGCTTCTGGTGGGCGGCTTCATTATTCTTTTGGCCGTGGTTATCCGCATTCTCGACCTTCTGGGGGCGGTGGCTCTGCTGGCCCGCGGCGTTACCGCTCTCCTGAACTTGATCGGGCTCAGCCCGGCGCTGGCCGCGCCGCTGGTGAGCGGAATTTTTGAGATCGACCTGGGCTGCCAGGCCGTTGCCGGCGCCGCCGGAGCGGCGATGGGAGAAAAGATCATCGCCGTGGGTGCGATTATCGCCTGGAGCGGCCTCTCAGTGCACTTCCAGGTGGCCAGCATTATCGCCAAAACCGATTTGCGCCTGGCTCCCTACCTCGTTGCCCGGGCGATCCACACTCTCATCGCCGGGGGTTATACCGCCTTTTTGCTGGGCCCGGGGAAGAAACTGCTGGGCCGGGCGGCGCTGCCCGTATTTCTGCAGACCGTTCCCGGCGGCACCCTCTCTTTCTGGTGCTCGCGAACGCTTTTTATGCTGAACCAGGCTCTTATTTTTATGGGGCTGCTTGCTCTCCTGGGGGCGCTGGTTTATATTGTCCGCACCCTGCGGGCTGTTTTTTTCTACAGCGGCAGGGCCGGGTGAGGCGCTCAAGAAAAAGATCACTGTATTCCGGAAAGGGCCTCCTCGAGGTCGGCCGCCTCGATAAAGGCGAGGACGGTACCGCCGTATTTTCTTAAATCCACCGCGGGGTGCTCCCGGGGCCAGAGCTTGCTGCGGGCAAAAAGCTCCAGGATGACGAGCCCCGCCGGGTCCAGCAGGCCCCGGCGGCGGATCGCCTGCAGCAGCTCCGGGACCGTTTGCTCCTGGTAGGGCGGATCGGTGAAGATGAGGTGGGCTTTCTGTTTTTCCCGGGCCAGCTGGGCCAGGGCCGGCCCCACGTCGCCCCCCATCAGCCTGGCCCGTTGAGCCAGCTTCGTTCGGGAAAGATTTTCCCTGATGATCTTCAGGTGCGCCCTTTCCCTCTCTACAAAAAGGGCTTCGGCGGCGCCGCGGCTCAGGGCTTCGATCCCGATAGCCCCGCTGCCGGCGTACAGATCCCAGAGCACCGCCCCGCCGATGCGCGGGGCCAGGATATTGAAAAGCGCTTCTTTAACCCGGCCCGAGGTCGGCCTCACCGCCCCGCCCCGGGGCACTTTCAGCTTCGTGCCCCCGGCTGTCCCGGCAATTACCCGCAACTAGCTCCCTCCCGCCATCTTTTCATTAAATACTAACACCGAACCGGGCTTCAGGCAATTTTGCATCCTAAAGGGCGACGTGCAAAAAAGGGGACCGCTCCTTCAGTGCGCAGTTTTCTTTTGGTCCTTCGCTTTGTGGTGATGCGGAGATTCTTCAGTCGCTGCGCTCCTTCAGAATTTTCACGTGTTGCCC
>JAAZIE010000299.1 GCA_012510305.1 Bacillota bacterium
GCTGCCGGGCTCATCCAGCTTGCTCACAGCCTGAGGATCCGATTCCAGCAAATCGCCGTCCTCGAAGAGGCTGCCCGCTTCGGCGATGGCGGTGACAGATACATAATAATTACCCACCCCCGCACCGCGCATGGCATTGCGGAAGTTGGCGCTCTGCACACCGGGCTCAACAGTTCGCGGATCACCGATAGCGCCTTCGCCATCCTTGTAAAGCTGCACCTCGAAAGCAACAGCATCGGGCTCGTCAACCCAGGTGGCCACGCCCCTATCGGAAAGGGCCAGCTCTTTCACCTGGCCCAGCGGGCCGGTCTTGGTGAAAACGGGCGAGTGGTCGGAATAGAAACCGTCGAGCAGAAGATAATCATCGCCCAACGGCTGTACACGGGCGGTGTAATGACCGGCAACATCGCCGATAGCACCGGTAAAGTCATGACTGTCCACGTCGCCGAGCTGAACCGGGCCCCCCTCCTCTACTCCGCTTTTGTACAGCTGCACCTTGTAGCCGGTGGCACCGGAAACGCTGCTCCAGCTCAGGACAGGAACATCGTCACTCTGCCAGGCCAATTCATCCGGTGTTTTGGGCCTGCTAACGGTGACGGCGGGCTCCGAATGTGCCGACTCATCCGAGTTAAGATAGAGCCCTGTGCCCAGGGCACTAACGGTAACTGTGTAATCACCGGGGCCCTTCTGACGCATTGTGCTCAGAAAATTATAAGAAAGCCCCGACTCGGTTACAGCTTCTGCCATAACGTCATCTTTGTAAAGTTGGACGGTGTAGTCCTCTGCATTTACCACCTTGCTCCAGGAGGCTTCGCCCTGTACGCTCAGGCTTGGCGGTGACACCGCCAGTTTTTCCGCCACCCGCGCGGCAGAAGGCTCCGATGCAGCGCCGTCATCATAGAAACTGCCTTCGGCAGCAAGGGCGGTCACCTTAACGGTGTAGCTGCCTTCACCGCCCTCTTCATCTTCACGAATCTCATCCAGGAAATTATAACTGCATTCAGTTGTGGTTTCGGTTTTGAACCCTTCGCCGTTTTTAAGCAGTTCCACCTTGTACTTTGCAGCATGCTCCACCGCACCCCACTGAATTTTGCCGGGTTCATCCCATGTCGGTCTTTCCACCCGGCCCAGCGGGGCTCTCCGTTCTTTTGAATCCGAAGGATCAGAGACTGGCCCGTCCAGGTATATGACATCGTCACCCTTGGCCTGAACGGTGGCGGTATAGCTGCCCAGCTCCCCCGTATCGGTACTGAAGTCGTATCTCTGAAGACCCTGCTCAACAGTTTTGGTTACCACATCATCTTCACCGCGGAAGAGGATAACCTCGTACTGCGCAGCATTTTCCACATCGGTCCAGGTAACGGCCCAGCCGTCCCAAACCGGCTTGCCCACCTTGGCCAGTACTTTTGTCTTCGTATTGGCAGCGGAAGGTTCTGATACCGCCCCGTCGGTCCAGGGGTCTTCTGCCAGAGCCTGGACCGTAACCGTGAAAACGCCGGGAGAAAGCGAGGCGATCTTTGAACCAAAGTTATAGGAGCTTATCCCCTGGTTCACTGTTTTGGTATCAACCACGGTGTCGCCTTTGAAGAGTTTCACTTCATATCCTGAGGCATTTTCCACGTTGACCCACTTGATCAAATCGCCCTCCCAGGCGGGCTGCTCCACCTGCTCGAGCTCCCGGCTTTTGACGGTGATGGTGCCGGGAACCAGGATATAATTATCCGGGGGCGGTATTTCAATAATTTTTTCCTCTTCGTCCTCTGTAGCGGGCACCAAGCCTTTAAGCAAAACCCCGTCCGAGGGCTCCGGGGGCAGGGTGAGCGTTCCTGCACCGTTGAGTTTCAGCTTGATTTTCCACAGCCGGCCGTCGCGGTGATAACCGTAATCGGGGTCGTATTCCGGATCGTCAGGGTCAAGCGGTTTGCCGGCCCAAGTAAGGGATACCTTGTCACCACCATCTTTATTGTTCTTTTCACTGATAAACTGATCCGCATCAGAAAGCAAGTCACCAACAGAAATGTGACTGGATGAATACACATCGGCTATCGAGGAATCATACGGTATCTGCAATTGACCGCCGGCGATTCTGTCTATGCCCATTGAAGCCAGGTTGTCCACGCCGGAGATATCCAGATACACCCACACATATTCTCCCTCGTAGCCCTCGGCATCACTGATCGTGAGGGTCACCTTGTCGCCGTCCCCCCCCGCAAACACCGTCAGCGCCAGCAGCGCCGCCCCCACCAGGGTGAGCACCAGCAGAACCGCCAGAATTTTGCGGATGCTGAAGAGACGACGCTTGATTTCTTGTGCCATCTTAAACCCTCCTATAAAAATTTATTGAAATCGCTTCCGGAGCGGCAGGGCGCTGCTCATCCCCCTGCTTAAGAAAAACATATGATCATTCAACCAAACTACCCGAAACATATTGGTATAAGCTATTAATTACACTCTTTAAAATGTATTTCGCCGGATTATTTTAATCTCCTGCATGCTTAGAGAATATTCTATATTTAAAAAAGATTACACCCCTCCACTGTCTTGAGAAGTATGGCCAGCCTGGTACAATTAATTGAAAACAGGTGATATGAACAAAGACGGCAAAATTGATGTGGGTGACGCTATCCTGATCCTGCGCCGCATAGTCGGCCTATGACTCAACAGGCAATATAAGCCAACAAAACGGTGACTCTGACTTAGATGCGGGGGCTGCCCCGGGAATAGAAGGGGCAGCCCCCGCGTTTTATTGGAGATTAATCATACTGACGGAGAATCTTCCGGGTGGTGGTCTTCTCAAACTCGGTTTCGCGGTAAAGCACCCGGCGGATGCGCTTGTATGAAACCAGCTGCTGGTTTACTTTCTCGACTTCTTCTTCCAGCAGCGCCCGGACAGCCCCTTTTTCGGGATCCGGCCCGAGGGCCTCTTTCAGCGTCTCCATATCCGGATAGATCTCCGCGGTAAGGACGACATCATCACGCTGGCTGTTGTCTGCGGAAACCAGCACTTCAGCCACGTAGGGCGATTGCGAGAGCAGCGATTCTATCTCCTCGGGGAAGATATTTTTGCCGTTCTTGGCCACGATCACATTTTTCTTCCGTCCGGTGATGATGCAGAACCCATCTTTGTCGATATAGCCCAGATCCCCGGTGCGGTAGAAACCGTCGTCATCGATCGCTTCAGCCGTCGCTTCCGGGTTATTGTAGTAACCGAGCATGACATTGGTACCGCGGCCGACAATCTCGCCAATACCGTCCTCGTCCTGATCAATTATCTTTATTTCCACGCCGGGCAAAGGCAGGCCGGCGGCGCGGTCGTTGAAATCAACATCCCGGTTCAGGGCGAGGATGGGTGCGCACTCGGTTAGCCCATACCCCTGGAGAGAGGCTATGCCCAGATCCTGCATGTCGCTCAGGACTTCGGGATCCGCGGCGGCGCCGCCGGAGATGAGCATGCGCAGGTTGCCGCCAAAATTCTCGTGCACCGGGGCAAATATTTTACGGCGAATATCGATCCCGAAGAACAGCAGGAATTTAGACAGCCCGCGGGCAAATTCAAATTTGCGGGCCGCCTGCGGGGTAGCCTTCGCCTTTTTCATGATGGCGCGGTGGAACAGCTCCAGCATGAGCGGCACCACCAGGATCATGGTGGGTTCGCTTTCCTTGATATTCTGGGTGATCTGGAGCAGCCCCTCGCAGACGGCGACCGTGCAACCGCGGTAAAGCGGGCAGAGAAAACCGCAGGTGCACTCGTAGGTGTGGTGCAGCGGCAAAACCGAGAGGAACCGGTCACCGGGGCCGATGTAGAGCATGGAGCACATCCCCTCGAGGTTGGTGCAGACATTTTTTTGGGAAAGCATCACCGCCTTGGCCGCGGCCGTGGTGCCGCTGGTAAAGAGCAGGATCGTCATCGCTTCCGGATCCACCGGGGCATCAAGAAAGGTGCGATCTCCGCCGGCGATTAGTTTGCGGCCCTCTTCCAGCAGGTCCCCCCAAAAAATAACACCCTCGCGCCCTTCCGGGCGATCCATGCAAACAAGCGTCTTCACACCTGGAATGTCTCCCCTGATTTCGTCAACCAGCTCCTGTTTCGATGCAGAATAGATCAGCATGTCGGCTTCAGCCCGGTTGAGCATGCCGGCGATCTCCCCTCCCGGCAGCTCCTTGTCCAGCGGAACCACTATTCCGGTGCCGTTGGTGACGCTTAAGTAGGATACATACCACTCGTAACGAGTCTCGCCCAGGATGGCGATGCGGCTGCCGGCGCTGACATGCTGGAGCAGTGCGGTGCCGAAGGCATCAACATCATCGGCAAATTCTTTCACGGTCACATCAACATAGGGCCCCCCGCGCTCTTGCTTGACCATAAACGCAGTGCGCTCTCCGTACAGGGATACGCTTTGCTGAAGCATATCCCTCAGATCGCGGATCTTTCTGACCTCGTAAAGCGGTATATCTTTCATAAAGCACCTCCAGGATTTAGTAAAAAGGATAAATGGTATTATTTGCTTTACTATAACCGATCTGCGAAGGCCTTGCAAGAAAGAGAGGAAACGTGGATCGTATCAAGACTCCGTGGGTTTTGCCTTGACCTGATCGAGTGAACTAGAACGAATTATTGACAAATTAACAGTCAAAATGTATACTTATGCTACCCTAGACTTCTTTAGTGCAAAAAGACAGTTTCGAGATAAACATGTCCGGGTACAGTACACTCTTTTGGAGACCATGCCATGCCAAAAAAATATTTGATTGTAATTTTGCTGCTAATACTGGGCGCGGCGGCCCCAATTACTGGCAGCTGCCGGCAGCCTTTTACTCACTCCCAAAAAACAAGCGAGATCACGGTCATCACCACTATTTTTCCACTGGCTGATATGATCGAGAGGATCGGAGGGGAAAATATATCCGTCTCCTGTCTGCTTCCGCCCGGAGCCAGCCCCCATGACTTCGAGCCTGCCGTGGAGCAGGTGAAAACGGCTTCGCGATCGCTTCTTTTTGTATCCATGGGTGGCGGACTCGACGATTGGGCGGATTCAACAGCCCAGGCTGGATCAAGGCATACCCGCGTACTCTCGCTCTATGAACAGACGTTGGAGCGCGGATGGCTGCCGGACGGAGAACCGTTCGCGGGGAATGCCGAAGCAAGTTTTAGTACTTTCAACCCACACCTCTGGCTTGACCCGCTTACGACAAGGGATTACCTTTGTCCGGCCATTGCCGATGCGCTAATGAAAGAAGATCCAAACAATGCAGCCTGCTACCAGGCCAACTTGGCCGCCTACCAGGCGGAGCTAACCGCTCTAAACGACGAAATCGGTTCCTTACTGTCAAAGGTACCAAACAAAAAATTTATATCTGTTCACGGCGCTTGGCAATATTTCGCAACCCGCTACGGCCTTGACGAAGCAGCGGTGATCTCTGAATTCCCCGGACAGGAACCGTCGGCGACATCGCTGACCAGCCTTATCAGTTTCTGTCGCGCTCAAGAGATCCGCGTTATTGCAGCCGAGCCGCAATTTTCAGACAGGGTTGCCGGTATGATCGCCCGGGAAATCGGGGGAGAGGTAATTTTACTCGACCCCCTGGGTGGCGCCGGTCTTGACCAAAGGAACAGCTACTTGAATTTAATGCGCTACAATGCGGCGGTGTTAAAAGATGCTCTCTCAAAATAGAGATGATCCGGCTGTCTTTGCTGGAGGACTTTCCGTAAATAAAGGCATGCACAGGGTGCTTGAAGGGATTACTTTCACCGTAGAGAGTGGTGAAATGATCGGCATTACCGGCCCCAACGGAGGCGGCAAAACCACTCTTTTACGGACCCTGCTCGGACTGGAGAAGCCTTTTGCAGGCAGGTCGGCATTGTTGGGTAATCCTTCTTGGAGACTGGGACCGGTGAGAGAAAAGATCGGTTACGTTCCCCAAAACCGATCTCACAACCGCCGTTTTCCCCTTTCGGTTTCCGACGTTGTTAGAATGGGGTTTTTTTCTTCACGCACACTGCTGAAAC
>JAAZIE010000300.1 GCA_012510305.1 Bacillota bacterium
GTATTCTTCGCCTCAATGGACCGCATAGCTTCGTTTATAGACAGCCCAATGTTCTCACCCTCAGGCAGCTGTAGCAGCGCAGAAAAGCGTGCTTCATCTGGTAGATACATTACCCCCCGGGCCTGGTAATCCGCCGGCCCAATCTTGCGGCGTCCGCTAGTTTTGCCCGCCAGCTCCTTCTCCACATCGCTAAATCTATAGTCGGCATAGCGCAGGAAGATCAGCCCCAGCACCGGGATGGAGTACTCGGATGATTTGAGTTTGGAGTTTGCCCGCAGCTCATCGGCAGCATCCCAAAGGCGATTCTCGATCTCGTTGTTCCTATTTGTTGTCATGCACTTCTCCTTTAACCAGAATAAACGGGGGCGTTAATTATATTATAAAACTATTTAACACAAACCCCCGCTTCTCCTGCTTGAGGCTGCATATACATATTCTGTTTTCGCTCTGTCGCCATGAACTCGCTGCAAATTTATAGTTCCGCAGCGAGAAATACGGGATAGGCGGCGCAGGTGCTGTTTTGAAGCTTTGCACACTGCCCGAGCCGGCATGTTTAGCGGTTCAGCGTATATCCTTGGCACTATAAACAATGAGTTGGCCGGTATTATGTAATAAAAGGACAAAGGGGGCTTCGCCTGCAACGGCGATCCCCCTTGCTCTGTGTGCATATGGCGGAGAGAGGGGGATTCGAACCCCCGAGGAGGCTCATCACCCCCTACTCGATTTCGAGTCGAGCGCCTTCAACCGGACTCGGCCATCTCTCCGCTTCTTATTATACCAACGGAAACAGGTTTGTAAAGAGCGATCAGCCCCGGCGGCTTTTAAAGAATTCCCGCAGCAGGGTAGCACATTCGGCCTCCAGAACCCCGCCGGTGACTGCGAGGCGGTGGTTGAGCCTCTCATCCTGCACGATGTTGTAAAGGGTGCCGCAGGCGCCCCCCTTGGGATCGGCAGCCCCGTAGACCAGCCTTTCCACCCGCGCCTGCACCAGGGCGCCGGCGCACATGGCGCAGGGCTCCAGGGTCACGTAAAGGGTCGTTCCCGGCAGGCGCCAGCCGCCAAGGATCCGCCCGGCCTCGCGCAGGGCCAGGATCTCGGCATGGGCGGCGGGATCACGCAGCTCTTCGCAGCGATTGCGGCCCGCCGCAATGAGCTCACCCTTTTTGACCAGCACCGCCCCCACGGGCACCTCTCCGCGAAAGCAGGCTTCACGGGCCTGCTCCAGGGCTGCCCTCATCCAACCGCTGTCGTTTCTTTCATGATCTTCGCTCATAGCTCTATTATAACCCTTTCCCCCTGCAGCAAAGGCAAATCGGCGGCACCCGCCTCAAAAGTTGGTTTCCCGGCGAAAAAGTATCAACTTGGGAATAAACCTCTCCGGGAAACCGCTCCGGGGTCACCGGCTATTCTTTATGTTTCAGCTTCTCCTTGTCAGCGCTTCCGGAGATACCGTCGTCTTTGATCCGGTCATCTTTAACCGTATAGTGATAGATCACTCCCGGCTCGTCGTCATAGCGCACCCGGATAGCCCATCGACTGCGGGAAAAGAGCGGGCTTAGAAAAGAATGATAGACCTCAACGCTTTTGATCTCCTCCTGCTGATAGCCCCTGTCCGCAAGATGCCCCCACATCATCGCTTCCACCCTTTTAGCCCCGGACACAACATAGATATAGCCCGCCAGCACGACGATGACCAAAAAACCCACCGCCAGGGACAGACCTTTTCTCTTCACCTTCAAACCTTCACCCCCTGCACGAAAAGCCCGCCGCACGCCCGGCTGCCGGCGCCTCTGTTGAGAGGCCCTTAGAGATACTTACCCGCTTCCCTGATGCTGAGCGCGGCCATCTCCCCGCGGTGCCTCTCGATAAAAGAGCGCACCCAGGCCGGATCTGTTTTGCTGTACTGGCGCAGGCTCCAGCCGATGGCCTTGTTGATGAAAAACTCCCTGCTGCCTAAATTGTTGATTATAATCCGCTCCAGAAGAGCCTCATCGGTTTGCTCTTTGTACATGAGCTGATGATTGATGGCAATTCTGCGCAGCCAGACATTCCCGTCGCTGCTCCATTTTAGCATGATCTCCTTCACCCGGGGAAAGCGCAGGGCAATATCGCCGATGAGCACATCGATGCCGTCGACCGTATCCCACCATGATTTCTTAACCGCCAGTTCGCGCAGCTTTGGAATATCGCCGGCGGTGAGCAAACCCTTGAGCCTGCCCAGGTAATCAACCGCCAGGTACTGAAACTCCCTTTCGGGCTGCCGCCAGCATTTGCAGACGAAGTGCCAGTTAACCGCTGTTTGATCCATGCTCTTGAAATAGCCGCGGTATAGTTTCACTCTTCCCGGTTTCTGGATGCCAAGAAAAGGGAACCGGTTGCGCATATAGGCGCTCATGGAAACGGCTTTTTCGGGATCGGCGGCGGCTCTGAAAACCTCAAAAAGATCGTCCATCCCTTTGTTTCCTTTAAGCTTTGACATATTCCAGAGCCTGCTTGCCGGTGATATGTTCCACGTCAATAGCAACAAGGCAAGCCTGCGTACACCTGCCCAGGGCCGCTTGATTGTTTTCTTCGGGCTGATCCCCCGAATATTTTTCAACCAGGGCCCTGAGGGCGGCCAACCTTTCATCGTTATCCTCGACAACTGCGGCCTTGCCAAAAGCGATCACGCTGCGAAAATAAGAGGTGTATTCCGCACCGGCAATGGTGTCCTCACCGGTTACCGCAAAAGAAACTTTCGGATGCTTCTTGATCGCATCGATTTTATGCCCCGCTTTGGCTGAATGAAAATATATTTTATCGCCCCAGTAAACGTAATTCAGCGGAACGGCATAGGGGTAGTCTTCATCGCCCAGGCAGGCCAAGACACCGCTTGTAGCCCGCTTGAGCACTGCAGTAACAGCGTTAACGTCCATCAGTTGCTTTTCTCTGATCATTTTTCTAAACATGAGCTATCCCCCTGAAAACAGTTTTACAGGTA
>JAAZIE010000301.1 GCA_012510305.1 Bacillota bacterium
AAATAGAAGCGGCTTACGCCGCAGATCCTCCTGAAGACCTCTCCTACCTCTTCCGCGGAATCAACCTTTACAGCCGCAATCCCGACACCCTGGAAGTGAAAGCCACGGAGTTGCACGAGGTACTCGCCCCGCAGCTGGCCCAGTTGAGCGGGGCGGTGCGCACGATTTTCGAACGGATCCCCCCCCAGCTGGCCGCCGATGTAATGCAGGATGGTATTATCCTCACCGGCGGAGGCTCACTGCTGCACAATTTTGATCTCTATCTCAGCCGTGAAATCAACATCCCTGTCCGGCGGGTGGAGGATCCCTTCTCCTGCATTGTGCGGGGGGCTAGCGCGGCCCTGGGATATCTGAAGAAACTGCCGCCCGCAGAACAGCGCTATCAACCGCTGCTGATTCGCTGATTTCGGGATAATGACAGAGTGTGAGCGCGGGGCGCGGTGCGCAAAACCGCAGCAGCAGCTCCCGATCGCTTCATTTTTGCAAAAAAGATCGCCAATTGTGATATAATGGAAACACCGATCTTTGGGGAGGTATAATCTTGCTGCGTCCTGATGGAAGGAAACCCGGTTCTCTTCGCCCGGTAAAAATTACCCGCTCGTACCTGAAGTACCCCGAGGGCTCCGCGCTCATCACCATGGGCGATACCATGGTTCTCTGCACCGCCACCCTGGAAGATGCCGTCCCCCCTTTTCGTAAGGGGCAGGGGTGGGTTACCGCCGAATATGCCATGCTGCCCCGCTCCACGGAGACCCGCTTGCTCAGGGAAACAAGGGGCCGGGTCAATGCGCGAAACCTGGAAATTCAGCGTCTCATCGGGCGCTCCCTGCGCGGCGTGGTCGACTTTGCCGCCATGGGAGAGCGGACCATCTGGCTGGACTGCGATGTGATCCAGGCCGACGGGGGTACCCGGACAGCAGCCGTGACCGGCTCCTTTGTCGCCCTGGCCGAAGCCTTTCTCTTCATGAGGGAGCGGGAGATGGTGGAAAGGCTGCCCCTGACAGATTACCTCGCTGCGGTGAGCGTGGGGCTGCTGGAAGGGGAGGCGCTTTTGGATCTGAACTACCGCGAGGATGCCGCCGCCGCGGTGGATTTAAATGTGATCATGAACGGCTCGGGGGGGCTGATCGAGATTCAGGGCACCGCCGAAAAGAGCGCCTTCGACCGGGAGCAGCTCGATCTTCTTCTCAACCTGGCATCGGCGGGAATCGAGGAACTCGTTTTGGAGCAGCAAGCGGCGCTGGGAGAAACCGCTGCCGGCCTCATCGGGGCCGCCCGGAACGGCCGGCGCTAGCGGGAGAGTGAACAGGCAGCGCCTCATCGTGGCCACCCGCAACCCGGGCAAAGAACAGGAGATCAAAACCCTTCTTTTGGGGCTGCCCCTGGAAGTAATCACCCTGCTCCAGCTGCCCCCTCTCACCCTGCCGGAGGAAGATGAGGACACCTACGGGGGCAATGCCTTGAAAAAGGCCCGGGCCCTCCGCGCTGCGGCGGAAGCCCGCGGCGCCATCATCATGGCCGACGACTCCGGCCTCGAGGTGGAAGCCCTGGACGGCCGCCCCGGGGTGCATACAGCCCGTTTCGCCGGCCGCGGTGCCGGTGACGAGGCCAACAACCGCCTGCTCCTGGAGCAGATGCGCGGGCTGCCGCCGGAACAGAGAGCGGCCGTATTCCGCTGCGTCATCGCCCTTCTTTTCCCCGGCGGCGAAGAAAAACTGATCGAGGAGAGCTGTCACGGCCGGATCGCCGCCGCACCGCGCGGCCGCTCCGGCTTCGGCTATGATCCCCTCTTCATCTACGAACCGGCCGGCCTCACCTTTGCTCAAATGGGGGAAATAGAAAAAAGCAAGGTCAGCCACCGCGGCAAAGCCCTCCGCCGCGCCCGCCTCCTGCTGGCATGAGCCAGGGGGTGACGCGGGGACGGTTCTCCTGTCACCCTCTCTCCTGCACTCACCCCGAGCGCAGCGAAGGGTCTCATCCGGCCGGGTGCTGCACGGAATGAACACCCGGCGTTTTTGACAGGGGCACCAGGCCAGGGGGACGGATACTGTGGCCCCCCATCGCGCGTTTTTGTTCTCCCGGCGCCGCTGTGTTATACTTAAAGACGCTTGTTCCCTATATTGCCCATCAGAGCAATCCAACCACCCGAAGCAGCCCTCTCAACCGATCTACTTCTTTGCCGCCGCTATTGCTGAATTGTCGTAAAATATCTGCCGGCGCATAGGGAAGGAGGAGGGCCTGAGCTTTTTCTGAAGGCTCTTCTCACAACCACGGGAAGGTGGGAGAGAAGATGAAGATCATCGATCTTTCCATCGCCATCGAGAACGATCTGCCGAGCGATCCGCCGCCGCAGATACCGAAGGTGCAGTACTTAAGCCACGCCGATACCGCCGAGATGATGACGCAGTACTTCAAAGGGCTCATCGGAGTGGAAGACCTCCCCGAAGGCAACGGGTGGGCGGTGGAGACGGCGATGCTGTCCACGCACTCGGGCACCCATCTGGACGCGCCCTATCACTATTACCCGACCCAGAACAACGG
>JAAZIE010000302.1 GCA_012510305.1 Bacillota bacterium
GCCGCTCCCGCTGCGCGGGCCCTTGAGCAGCTCCTCCAGCGCGGCAAGGGCGCTGTCTTCCGCCGGCGGCAGTGCACGCGTCACCGGCACATAAAGGATCCGCCCCTGCGGGGTGGGGAAGCAGAAATAGACCGTTACAGCGGTATAATTGTGGTAATCCTCCAGCGCATCGTCCACTTCCAGGTTGACCAGGCACTCCGGGCCCAGCGGCAGGCATCCGGGGGTGTCGCCGGGGAATTTTTCCGGAACCTTTCCCTCGATCGCTATTTCCAGCCGCTCGATCTCCGGAAACTGGCAAAGGGTACAAAAAAGACCGCCCAGAACCAGGCGCTCCGCGGCGGGATCATATTCCAAAAAAGAGCGGTTGAAATCGATCCGGGCCAGCCCCCCTTCGCCGATGTTGATTCCCTCTACGGCCGTCCCCTCCGGCAAAAGGGGGACCAGCCCCAGCCCGGCCAACTCTTTACGCACCCGGGGGGTGCCGGCCAGCTCCTCCAGGGAGCGGCGAATAAGGGTTTCGGTTTCGGCGATCTCCCGCTGAACGGGGACCAGGAAACGCCACTGCTCGTCGGGGTAGAAAAGCGTGCCGATGAACCCGTCGCCGGGCTGCGGCGGGGGCGCGGGCTCTTCGGGCAGCGCGAACTCTTCCCCGGGCGGCGCCTGGCAGCCAAAAAGAGCGATGGCGAGGCAGCTGAGCAGCAGCAAAAACAGCGCCGGAAACCGGCTTAAATGTTTGTTCATCCCTTGACCTCTTTTGACCGGGTTGTACCAGGCCGGTTAGATGTACTATCTATATCGGTCCGGGATGAAAAATATGCCCATGCGGGGCCTGCTTCGCTATAAAGTAACCTGGTAAGCCTTGATCGGACGGCTCAGCATTTTTGAGGCGACCTCTTCAAAGGGGTGCGAACTTCCGCTGACAAAAAAACGGTAGCCCGGTTCGGGACATTGAAGCGGATTGTGCAGCTGCTGCGCCGTTAAGATAGTCTTCACTTCACGAGCGATCTCTTCGGCGGAGTTGATCAGGAACACTCCCGGGCCCACCGTTTTTTGGATCAAGCCGGCCATGAGGGGATAATGGGTGCACCCGAGAATCAAGGTGTCCACGCCGGCCCTGTCGAAAGGAGCCAGATATTCCTGGGCCACTTTTTCAGCTTCGGGGGTATGTACCAGGTCATTTTCCACCAGCAGAACAAAAAGAGGGCAGGGACGGGCAATCACCTGCAGATCCGGACGCGCCTCCCGCAGCGCTTTTTCGTAAATAGAGCTGCGAACGGTTCCGGCGGTACCGATTATACCGATCCGGCCATTTTGGGTCTGCCCGAGGGCGGCATCCACACCGGGCTTGATTACCCCCAGCACCGGGATATCGCTTTGCTCCCGGTAGTGGGAGAGACCCGCCGCCGTGGCCGTATTACAGGCCACCACCGCTATTTTGATCTCCTGGCTTTGGAGAAAGCCGATGATCTGGAGGGCAAACCGGCGCACCTCTTCTTCGGGGCGCGGACCATAGGGCATCCGGGCGGTATCACCAAAATAGATTATCTTTTCGTGCGGCAGAAGGCGGCTGATCTCCTGAAAAACGGTGAGCCCGCCCACGCCGGAATCGAGAATACCGATGGCTCTGTATGAAGAAGCCGGCAACTTCAGGCCCCCCTTTCAAAGGTACTTGCAGTTACTTTGCTTTCAACCGGTTGAAGTATCCACCCATGATCTTGCGGGTGTCCATTATAGAGATAAAAGCATCTTTGTCAATCTCTTCAACCTTCTTTAAAAACGACGGCAGATCGCGCCTTTTCATGAGCACGTAATGAATGCAGTGCGGCCCTTCCCTGCCGAAACAATCCACCGTGGTCACCCCGAAACCCATCTCTCTCAGGGAGTCTTCAAAACTGTAGCAGATCTGTTTAAGGACAACCTGGACGTTAACAAAACCGACGGCCACCTTCTCCTCGATCCAGCTGCCCACATAGTTGCCTGCGGAAAAACCGAGGGCGTAGATGAAGATATTCAAAGGCCGGTCCATGAGATGCTCCATCACCGTGGCCAGCGCTACTATGTAGATCATTACCTCGACAAAGCCAACCGATGCAGCCAGCTTGCTCCGCCCCCTGGTAAGATAAATGATGCGCAGCGTTCCCAGGCTCACATCGGCCACCCGGGATACAAATATTAAGATATAACTGAAATAAAGTGGTACCTGCACCGCCGGCCCCCTGTAACTTCAAGCCGAGATATTTTGCCGGCCCCGTCCCGGGCTCTTAACGCAGAAAGGAGCGCAGCCTTTACTCCGGTACGTGCCCCTGTGCTTAAGCGCGGCCAAGGCCAACTGCCGGGGTAAGCCGGACCAAAGCCCGGGCCCGGCACCCAGTATTAATTCGGGTAGCGGGCACAGGAATCCTTTTTATCGCCGCCATTTGGGTCGGGCTCCCGGAAAGATTGCCGGTGACGTTCGGGTACGGGAAAGTGAGTTTTGCCCGCTTGTATACCGGGAGCAAGGAGGGGGGGGGTGCCTGGAAAGACAACAATTAGCGGTTACCACAAGGATTTATCTTTCATCAATCCTTTTTCTAGCCCTGCCTGTCAAAAGATGCTCTCAGCCGGGCCGAGCGTTCCGTAATCTCTTCCAGGGCAAAGGGGTTTTTTAACCGGATATAGGTTCCTTTCATCCCCAGGGATCTCGATTCAATGATCCCCGCGCTCTCAAACTTGCGCAGCGCATTGACGATAACGGAGCGGGTGATGCCCAGTTCGTCGGCGATCTTGCTGGCTACAATAATGTTTTCGTTATCAGTCAGGTTTTTAAAGATCTCCTCGATCGCTTCCACTTCCGAGAAAGAAAGGCTCTCAAAAGCCACCCCGGCCATATCGCGGTACCACTTTTCTTCTTCATCCTGCTCGGCCTTCAGGCGCATCAGGATCATGCCGATAATAGCCCCTCCGATCTCGGCAAGGATGAGATCGTTATGCTCAAAAGGTTTTTTATGGCGGTGCAGCAAAATGGCGCCCAGCGAATCTGTGCCGCTGAGAATGGGGACAGCGATGATATAGATATCACCGTGGGGGCAGGAGGAGCTCTTGCTGTCGTCGAGCGGGCAAACTGAAAGACGGTAAATCTCGTTGATCCGGGATTCTTCGCTTTTCAGCAGCGACGGCAGGTTGTAGTAATCGGGGAGCGATGACTCTGCTTCAAGGTAGTCTCTCAGCCTGCGGCAGCTGAGCTGCTTGCTTAGAACACTGCCCAGCAGTTTGCCCCGGCGGTTGATCACCAGCACACTGGCATCGATTATCCCCGCCAGAGCATCGGAAGCCGACTCCACGTCGAGATCATTTTCCATGGATTGCAAGATGATCTGGTTAACTTTTCTAACCCTTTCCAAAAGGGATTTTTCTAACATCTTCTAATCACCTCTCTTGTTACTTTATATTACAAAATATTAAATATGTCAATAATATTCACACATAATTAGTACACACTTCACTTCTTAACGCTATCGGGCCGGTCAAGATTAGCAAACAGCGCTCACGCCTCACGGGATAACAAGCGGTGCCGGCCCGCCCCCACCGGGAAAGCCGGGGGAGGTCCCAAGTCCCTGGCCCCTCAGGCAACACTTGGCAGTGTTCAGTCAAGACCGGAAGGAATCCGAACCCCGGGCCGGGAAATAGATCTTAACGAAGGGGGAGAGATGATGACTATAGTGGAATATAACGGCAAAAGGCCCCGCATCGGCAAGGGTGTTTTTATCGCTCCGGGGGCAGCTGTCATCGGTGACGTCACCATCGGCGACGGAGCCAGCATCTGGTTCGGCGCGGTGATTCGCGGCGATTTCGGGCGAATTCATATCGGCGCCGGGAGCAGTGTCCAGGATAACACGGTGGTTCATGTAATGCCCGACTGCGAAACCGTTATCGGCGAGGATGTCACCGTAGCCCACGGCGCAGTCCTGCACGGCTGCCGGGTGGAAAAGGGCGCGGTCATCGGGATGCGCTCCGTGGTGATGGATTTTTGTGAGGTGGGGGAAGAGGCGATGATCGCCGCGGGCAGCGTGGTCACCAACCGGATGGTGATCCCTTCCCGGCACCTCGCCGCCGGCGCCCCGGCTGAAGTGAAAAAAGAGATCGACGGGGCTTCACTGATGTGGGTTGCCGCCAGCACAAGCTCTTACCGGGAACTGGCCCGGAGCTACCTGCAGCAGGGAATCGGCTCTACAGCGAAGTAACCTCCCCCCGGATTTCATATTCGCAAATCAGCGAAGAATGAGCGCATCGGCAGCCACGGCCCGTCCATCCCGGCAGATAACCAGCGGATTGATCTCCATTTCACGGTAGCACCCTTTCAAGGCTGCCGCCATTTGAGAGAATCGGGTCACTGTCTCCACCAGGGAAGATCTGTCCACGGGCGCGCTGCCGCGGAAACCCTCCAGCAGGGGAGCACTTTTCAGCCCGGAGAGCATCTCCCGCACCTGGCCGGGATCAAGCGGAGCCGGGCGCAGGGAAAGATCGCGAAACAGCTCTACGTAAATCCCGCCCAAACCGAGCAGTATGAGCGGGCCGAACACGGGATCCACTTCTGCTCCGGCGATGAACTCCAAGTGAACCGGCAGCATCTCTTCGACGAGATAACCGGAAATAAAAGCGCCGGCCGCCCGGGTCCGCAAGTCACGCTGCATCTGCACCCAGGCCCGCTGTAACATCTCGGCATTTTTCAGCCCCAGCCTGACAGCGCCGGCCCCGGTTTTGTGGGCGATCTCCACCGAGAGCGCTTTCAGGACCACCGGGTAGCCGATACGGCCGGCCGCTTCCACGGCCTGCTCCACTGTGGAAACCACCTCGCCGCGGGGCACAGCGATCCCCCACCGCGCCAGGAGCCCCTTTGCTTCTGCTTCGGTAAGCTCCCCTTCCTCTATCTGCAGCGGGGCCCCGGCCGGCGCAGCGATGGCGTCAACAGCGCTCATACTTTTCTCCTGCCCGGCCCGTCTGTTTAGAAAAGCCGCATAGCGCCACAGGGCGGCGGCTGCACCAACCCCTTCTTTTAACTCGCTGAAGAAAGGGACCCCCCGCCCGTAGAAAACCTCCTTCACTGCGTTGCTGCAGCCGGGCCAGATGACCACAAAGGGCTTCTCTGTCTCTTGAAAAACCTCTGCGAACATCTCCCCGGCCTCGGCGCCGTAACTGCGCCAGAGCGCGGTGGTGAAAATAAAAAGATCCACCGCCGGATCGGCCAGGATGATCTCGATTGTTTTGCGCACATCGGCCAGCCGCGAAACCATCGCCGCGGTGGGATCGAGGGGGTTGCGCACCGTGGCAATAGAGGGCATCAGCTGCTGCAGCTCCTGCAGGGTGGCAGGGGAAAATTTGGCCAGGTCAAGACCGGCCCGGGTGCACAGGTCGGTCGCCAGGACCCCCATGCCGCCGGAAAGCGACATCACCGCGGCACGATTTCCCCGGGGCAGGCGTCCCGGAGCGAAGGCTTTGAACAGCGAGAGCATTTCCGTTAGCGTCTCCACCTCAAAGACGCCCTCCTGGCGAAAGAAGGCCCGGTAAGCCGCCTCCGAACCGGCCAGGGCTCCCGTGTGCGAGCGTATCGCCGCCGCCGCTTCGCGGGAGGCGCCGGCTTTGAGCAGGAGCACCGGTTTGCCCTCCTTCGCGGCGGCCCGGCAGGCCCGGCGGAACTTTTGACCGTCTTTAACTCCCTCCAGGTAGCCGCCGATCACTTTCACCGGGGGCTCGTGAGCCAGAAAGTTGATCGCATCGGCAAAATCAAGGCCCACCTCGTTGCCGGTGCTGATCATGTATGAAAAGCCGAATTCCTCCAGGTCGGCCAAAAAGATTGCGAGGATACCCAGTCCACCGCTCTGGGCCACAAATGCGGCGGGCCCGGAGCGGAGAATGTTGCTTTCCACGGTGAGCGAGAACGAAGCTGCCGCCGGCTGGAGGCTGTTGATAAAACCGATACAGTTGGGCCCGAGAACCTGGAGACCATGTTTCTTGGCCAGCCCGGCCAGCTCTTCCTGCAGGGCGGCTCCCTCGCCGCCGATTTCGGCAAAGCCGGCGCTGATGACGACGATGTTTTTGATCTGCAGGGCAGCGCACTGCCGGACAACCTCGAGCACCCGGGGGGCCTCCAGGGCGATGATCACCAGGTCCACCCCTGTCTTTATCTCCGCAAGGCTGCCGCAGGCGGGCAACCCCTGGATCTGCTGCCGGCCGGGGTTGATCGGGTAAACCCTGCCGGGATAGCTGTACTTCAGAAGCAGCTGGACCACCTTGCCGCCGGGCTTGGCCGGATCGGCGGAAGCGCCGACAATGGCTACTCCCTGGGGCCAGAAGAATTTCCTTAAAAGAGCGGCATCTTTTTCGAGATTCTGCCTCATAAAATAATACTCTCCTCTATTCTCTTTGTTAAGAAAATTTCGCCAGGGAGAAGGAGATATCCTTCTATGGCATGAGGCCGGGGGGAAGGCCGGCAGCACAGAACCCCCCCATGATCGCCGGGATATGGGGAAACCGGAGCGGTGAGTCAAAGTCACCGTCCCTCCGACTCAATCGCCGGGGGGGAGCCAGAAGGGGCTGCTTGAAAAAGCGCTGCGAAATTTTTGCCGCAGGTCGGGGTAGCGGGAGGCGAGTTCGTCGAGCAGCCCGGCCATCTCCCGCCGCCTGGTCTTTTGATTTACCGGGCAGGGGTTATCGATCACCGGGATCTTCTCGCGGCGGGCCACCGACGAAAGGGTTTTTCCGGGAATCTGGATGAGCGGGCGGATCAGGTCAAGGCCGCTTCGGTCAAGATAGGTTTTCGGTTTAAAAGTGCCGAGCCTGCCCGTATAGACAAGGTTGAGCAAAAAGGTCTCGATGGCATCATCAAGGTGGTGGCCCACCGCCACCCGGTTGGCGCCCAGCTCCAGGGCGGCCTGGTGGAGCGCTCCGTGGCGCATTTTGGAGCAAAGCGCACAGGGGTTTTTTTCCTGCCGGCGCGCAAAAACAACCTCGGCGATGGCGGTCTTTTCGATGGTAAAGGGGATGCCCAGCTCACCGGCATAGCGGGCCAGGGGCGCCGGCTCCATCGGCCATCCCAGGTCCACAAAAATAGCATGCAGCTTAAATGAAAAAGGGGCGTGACGCCGGAATTGCTCCAGTATGTACATTAAAGCACCGCTGTCTTCTCCGCCGGAAACAGCTACGGCAACGCTGTCTCCTTCCTCGATCATGCGGTAGCGATAAATCGTCTGTTTAACCCCGGTTAAAAACCATTTGCTGTCGCTCTTCAACGGCAAAACCTCCACCGGTTTTGTTCCCGCCATCGCCCCAATTATAGCAAGAGCAGCTTTTAAATGCTAACTGTCACAAAAGGGCCGTTCCCAAACCATGCTGTAAATGTTTACAATTTATGGGGATTGCCTCACTCTGTTCCAATTAATGGAGCCGGATTCCCGGTAACTTTATGTTACAATTGTTTTCAAGGGAGGTGCTGCTGTTGGTTAAAAAGAAGCCGGCAAAAAACTGGAAACTTGTTTTGGTCCTTGTTCTGGTGCCGCTTTTGCTGGCAGGCGGTTTTGCGTTTGGCGCAGGCGGTGCCGGAGAAAAGCTGCGCCAGTGGTTTGGCGGAGAAGAGATTGCAGATCCCCTCAACGGGGAGGGGGATGATGAAACAGAAGAATCCGAAGAATCC
>JAAZIE010000303.1 GCA_012510305.1 Bacillota bacterium
ATCGAAGGCGGCGTGAGTGAGCTCGTTGGCCGGCGATTCCTTGTAGTGGAAGGTCATGAAGAGCACTCCCGGAGCCACCTTATCCGTCACCCTGATCCTGGTAACCACGGAGCCCCGGCGCGAGGTGACGCGGATTTCATCGTCGTCGCCCACACCCAGCTTCTCCGCATCTGCGGGATTGATCTCCGCACGCTCGTAGGGATCCAGGGTGAGCAGGCTGTCCGAAAAACGGGTCATGATGTTGTAATGGGTCAGCTTGCGTCCCGTGGTCAGCAAAATGGGGTACTCTTCATCGGGAAGCTCCTGGGCCGGCTTGTACTCGATCCCCTGCAGCAGCCCCTTGCCGCGGGGGAAGGTCCCCTTGTGCAGGTACTTGGTGCCCGGGTGATCGAGCGAGGGGCAGGGCCACGACAGCCCCACTTTTTCAATGCGTTCGTAGGTGATCCCGGCATAGCTGGGCGTGAGCCGCCGGATCTCTTCAAAGATCTCCTCCGCGCCGGCGTAGCTCATCTCGTAGCCCATGCGCCGGGAGAGGTCGCAGATGATCTCCCAGTCCGCCCGGGCCTGGCCCGGCGGGGGCACCGCTTTGCGCACCCGCTGAACCCGCCGCTCCGTGTTGGTAAAGGTGCCCTCTTTCTCCGCGTAGCAGGCCGCCGGCAAAAAGATATCGGCGTAACCGGCGCTTTCGCTGAGAAACATATCCTGCACCACCAGGAAGTCGAGGCTGTCCAGCGCTTTGCGCACGTGGTTGGCGTCGGGATCGGTCATGACCGGATCCTCGCCCATGATATACATCGCCTTGACCTTTCCGGAGACGGCACCGTCGAGCATATCGGGGATGGTCAACCCTTTTTCCGGGCTCAGCTTGCGGCCCCACTCTTTTTCGTGTTTCTTGATATGATTGGGATCGGTCACCGCCTGGTAACCGGAGAAAACGTTGGGCAAAGCGCCCATATCGCAGGCGCCCTGCACGTTGTTTTGGCCGCGCAGCGGGTTCACGCCGGCGTTTTCTATGCCCATATGCCCGGTAACCATGGCCAGGTTGGCCAGGCTCATTACATTGGCGGTGCCGGTGGTATGTTCGGTGATCCCCAGCGTATAGAAGATGCCCGCTTTTTCAGTTTTGGCGTACAGCTCCGCGGCGGCGTACATCTGCTCTTCAGGGACACCGGTAATCTTGGCGGCCCGTGCCGGCGGATAATTTTGAACCACCGCCCACAGATCATCGTAACCCTCGCAGCGCTCCTCAATGTAGGCGCGGTCAGCCCAGCCTTCGGTGATGATGATATAGATGAGGCTGTTGATCAGCGCAATATCGGTGCCGGGCGTAAGCTGCATCCAGATGGCGGCGTGCTCGGCCAGCTCGGTCTCGCGCGGGTCCACCACGATGAGCCTGGCCCCGTGAACCGCAGCCGCACGCTTCATTTTGTTGCCGATGATGGGGTGCGCTTCGGTGGCATTGGAGCCGATAATGAAGAGCACCTCGTTGAATTCAACCTCACCGATGGAATTCGTCATCGCCCCGCTGCCAAAAGAGGTGGCCAGACCGGCCACGGTGGGGGCGTGTCACGTGCGGGCACAGTGATCGACGTTGTTGGTGCCGATCGCTGTGCGCATAAATTTTTGCATCAAAAAGTTTTCTTCGTTGGTGCAGCGGGCGGAGCTGAGCGCGGCGATGGCGTCGGCGCCGTCGGCGGCAGCGATCTCTTTAAACCGCGAGGCTGCCTCTTCGAGAGCCTCTTCCCAGCTCGCTTCCACCAGTTTGCCCTCCCTTTTGATCAGAGGGGTGGTGATCCTCTCGGGGCTGTCGATGAGGTCCTTGTGAAAGCGCCCTTTCACGCAGAGCGAGCGGCCGTTTACCGGCGCCTCGGGGGTGGGTGTAACCCCGATGACCCGGTCATCTTTCACGTTCAAGTCAAAGTTGCAGCCCACACCGCAGAAGGGACAGGTGGTTCTAACCTTGGTCACTTCCCAGGGCCTGGTGCCGTCAAATTGCTTGTTGCTAAGAGCACCGGTGGGGCAAACGCCGACGCACTGACCGCAAAAACGGCAAATATCCATGTTGAGCGGCAGATCGTAGGGCGTCGTGACCCGCGTGTAAAAGCCGCGATCAACAAAATCGATGGTCCCGGTCACCTGAACGTCGTGGCAAACCTGGACACATTTGCCGCAAAGGATGCACTTGTTGGGGTCGCGCTCGATCAAGTGATTGCCCCGGTCAATTTCGACCTCTCTTTTCTCTCCGGTGAAGGGGCTCTCTTTTACCCCGTAGCGGTAACAGTAGTCCTGCAGGCGGCAGTCACCTGTTTTTTCACAGACAATACATTCGCTGGGGTGATTGGCCAGCAAAAGCTCCAGGATCATCCGGCGCGCCTTGACCACACGTTCCGATTCCGTTTGCACAACCATGTCCGGAGTAACCGGCGTGGAGCAGGCTGCCTGCAAATTCCGGGCTCCCTCGACCTCGACAACACACATGCGGCAGCCTCCAAAAATAGTTAAATCCCGATCATAACAAAAATTCGGTATATCTATACCGATGCTCTGGGCAGCCTCCAGGATGGTGGTCCCCGCCGGAACGTTTACCGCCTTCCCATCAATGGTCAGATCAACCATACCCTCTTCAACTCCCCTGTCTATTTTTACATGAGCAAACCGGATGCCTTCTCCCGCTGCCTTTCCTGTTGTCTGTTTAAGTGATCAAATGACACCTGATCCCTGGCGGTGCTCCCAGTTTAGTCGAAATAACGGCTCTCACTGTAACTGTACGCCCATAAGGGCTTCGCTAAACAGAGGCACATTATATCTATTTGACAGTGTTTGATCTTTTTCCTGCCGAAGGGTATTTCAAATTTTAAAATATTGAGTCCTTGGTCTTCTCAGGGCGGTTTAATCTGCGGGACCGGGGCCCGCCGCCGCCACCGGCGCGGGCCCCGGCGGCCGGTTATTGATCCTTTAACAGGGAGCGGGCCACCAGCTCCCGGTACTGCCCTTCGGCCAGTTCACAATGATAAAAAAGCTTGTAGTAGCGAGCCGCTTCCTTGTACCCGTCGTAACCGGCAAGGTCGGGGTAGAGCAGCTCCGAGAGCCAGATCATCCCCATAAAGCGGTTCACCGAGGGGGGGAATCCCATCCAATTGTACGGGCCGGCGGGCACCTCGTAATAGCGTCCTTCCTTGACTGCGGTCAGTTCCCGCCAGCTTTTTTCTCCGGCCACGGTGCTGTAGATGCTTCCGGGGGCAAAGATAATCACCTCCGGATCCCACAGCGCAATCTGCTCCAGGTCCACGGGATTGTCCGTCCCTTTGCCCGCCGCCTCCTCCACCACCGCCACGTTGTCGCCCACCAGGTCCACGATCTCTGCATGAAAAGAACCTGCGGTAATTACGTTAAGCCCGTTATCGCCGCTGCAGTAAAGCAGCCTTTTTTTTCCTTCAGCACCCACCTCTTCTGAAATTTCCCGGGTGCGGCGGTAAACTTCATCGCAGTAGTCGGCCAGGACCGCCCCTTCATCCGCCATGCCCAGCAGCTCGCCCAGGGTTCGATAAGCATCGCCCATCGTCTCCATCGTCGCCGAGATATGGACCGCGGGGATATCCACTTTCTCCGAAATCCCGTCCATATCTTCGGCGATAGAAGGTTTCGGTTCGCCCACGTCGATGATGAGCTGGGGGTCAACCCGGGCGATCTCCTCGAGGTTGTGGTTGCCCTTTCCCCCGTAGAACTGGCCCAGCACCGGCAGCTCACGGTATTTTTCATCGAGGTACTCGCCGGCAGCAGGGCTCCATCTTTCAGAAAGCCCCGCCAGCTTGTCGGGAGCCAGGGCAAAGAGAACAATCTGGGCCATGGTGCCCGAGGGGACCACCCTGCTGATTTCGGCGGGAATCTCCACTTCGCGCCCCGCCGAATCGGTAAAGGTAACCGTTTCCCGGGCGCCGTCGGGCTCCCCCGCCGGATCGCCGGTGCAGCCCGCCGCCGTCAGCAGGGCCAGGGCAAGGCAAGTTATACCCGCCAGAAGCACAAGTTTGTGCTTATTTTTATTCATTAATTTTCCCTCCTACCGGGTTACAAATTGGAGACAAAACCGGGAGAGACAGCCTTATCCGCGATATTCTTGGGCACGCACACCCTCACCTGGTCATGATAGAGGCTTTCCAGCTTCACTTTCATGCCGTAAAGATCGTAGATCAGCTCTTCGGTAAAAACCTGGTCCGGCGGGCCGAAGCCCAAGACCGCCCCGTCTTTCAAGGCCAGCACTTTATCGGAAAACATGAACGCCAGGTCGGGGTTATGAGTCGACTGAATGATCGTATAACCTTCGCCCACCAGCGATTTAACCTCTGTGAGCACGCGGACCTGGTTGCCGTAGTCAAGGTTGGAAGTGGGCTCATCCATCACCAGGATCTTGGATTCCTGCACCAGGGCGCGTGCCAGTAAAACCAGCTGCTGCTCGCCGCTGCTGATCCGGGTAAATCCGCGGTCTTTCAGGTGGGCGATGCCCAGCCTTTCCAGCGCTTCTTCAACGAGTTTTTTCTGCTTCCTGCCGGGGCTGGAAAAGGCGGACACCTGCACGGAGGTACCCATGAGGACCATGTCAAAAACGCTGTAATTGAAAGAAGGATAGTGGAACTGGGGGACGTAGGCGATCAGTTTCGCCATCCCGGCGGCGCCGAGACCGCTGATATCGATCCCGTCCACTAGAATTTGCCCCCGGTAGCCCCTGAGCAGGCCCAGGATACAGCGAAAGAGGGTGGTTTTACCGACCCCGTTGGGGCCCAGAACAGAGAGCAGCTCGTGGTCCTGCGCGGTAAAACTGACCTGCTTGAGAACCCGGTTCCGGCCATAGTCGAAGCTGAGGCTGGACACTTCAATGCTCATGAGTATTCTCCCCTCCTGGTGATGAGATAGATGAAAAAAGGAGCCCCGATGAAAGCGGTCAGTATGCCCAGGGGGATCTCCACGGCAAGCAGATTTCTGGATACATTGTCCACCAGCAGCAGGAAAATAGCGCCGCACAAGATGGAGGCGGGCAGAAGATGAAGATAGTTGTTGCCCACGATCTTTCTGGCCACGTGAGGGATCACCAGGCCGACCCATCCCACCATGCCGCTCACGGCAACGCCGGCCGCCGTGGCCAGGGTGGAGCAGATGATCACCAGGAACCTGATCCGGTGAACATTGATCCCCATGGCCCTGGATTCATCGTCTCCCATGGTGAGCACGTTCATCCGCCACCTCAGGAGCAGCAGGGGGGCCAGGCCCAGGATCATGGGGATGATTGCAAATCTGATATCGCTGTTCCCCACCCCCGCCAGGCTGCCCATGAGCCAGTAGATGATCGCCGGAAGCTGGTCGGTGGGATCGGCGACCAGCTTGACCAGGGAGGTGGCCGCGGAGAAAAGAGAGCCCACCACGATCCCCGACAGGATCAGCCCCAGGATGCTCTTGCCTTTGATCCTCCTGCTGAAAAAATAGACCAGGGAAACCGTCAAAAGGCTGAAGAAAAAAGCGCTCACAGTGATCGTAAAGCTGCGGCCGTGATTCAAAATGGCCAGGGCGGCGCCAAAAGCAGCCCCCGCCGATGCCCCCAAAATATCCGGAGCGGCCATGGGGTTTTGAAAGACGCCCTGGTACGCCGCCCCGGTGGCCGAGAGGCAGGCGCCCACCAGGCAGGCCAGGATAATGCGGGGAAAGCGGATCTGGAGCAAAACCGTCTCGGTGCGATCCGTCCAGAATTGCCCCAGGGGGTATATTTTGGAAAGCGCAATCCCCAGCACCTCGCGAAGGGGGATGGGGTAACGCCCCAGCCCGAAAGAGATGATTACAGCGCCCAGCAGCAGGGCAAAGAGCCCCGCCACAATGAAAGTGTTTCCCCAATTCCTACCCACGCTTCTCCCACCTGCCGTTTAAAATAGTATCAGTGCCAAATTGATGGACGGAAAATAAAATAACCGGCACGCCGTGAATTTAAGCGCAATCCGGTTATGCTAGAGCCATTGTCGGTTTCACTCCTTTCCAAAGCCGGGGGAGGCGCGGCAGTTTGCCGCCGCACCCTGTCGGCCGGCACGCCATGCCTGTAAAAGCGTTTAGGCGTGCAGGCTCGGAGTGTTTTCAACCGGGCGTCTACCCTATTACCCGATAAAACATCTAATCTTTTAATAACAAAGCCTGTTTATATATCTTCGCGATCCCGTTAAAATACCCTTCCGCCAAAAACCACAAGCCGGCTCTGCCGGCATTGCGGAGAGATACTATCTTTAAAGCGTATACATCCGGTGTCCGCTGCGTTTAAACCCTTTCTCTTTGGCCACCAGGTCGAGGTGCAGGGTGGACCAGTCGGCCAGCGCCACCTCTTCTTTTCCCTCACCCATGTAGGTCTTCAGGTAAGCTTTGCACCGGTCGCAGGTGTCGATGCGCAGCTCCGGTTCATCGTCCAGCCCGATTATATTTAACTGGCCCTGCTCCGTATTGTCGCAGTAGGGGCAGCCGATGCGCTTGTAGCGCCATCTCATGCGGCAGCACCCGCAGACCAGATCCCGCTCCCGGCCTTTGCCTCTCTCTGTGTGGAACAGGTAGCCCATCGCCGGCAGGTGCCCGCAGAGGGGGCAGTAGCCCCTGCGCCAGGTATGCTCCTCAAGCAGCTCCGCCAACTGCCGCTGCAAAGGTTCAAGAGCGCCGGAGAGGGCGCTCCAGGTTAAAAAGACGATAAACCCTTCATCGATCTCGCCAAGCGACTCCTTGCCCTGCTGAAGGGTGCCTGTTTCCAGCACCTCTGCAACCACCTGCCCGGGCAGGGCGGCTTGCTTCTGAAAAGCGCCCTGCGCCCGGCTCGCGTGGCCCTTGATCTCCTCTGTGGGGGATGCTTTGACCAGCGCAGCGGTCATCGCTTCCAGGAGGCCCGCCGCGTGTGCGATGATCGCCTCGCCGGCTTCAACCGCTCTCAGCAGGGGAACGCCTTTTTTTAGCTCTTCCACCGCCGGCGCCTGATCGACACCGGCAGAATCGCTTTCCGGTTCGGGGGCGGCGTTCTCTTCAATCGCTGCGGCTATGGTTTCGTGCAATCCTGCGATCTCCTCAAGGTAGGGCCGTTCTTTGACCCAGTCTTTGATCTGTGCTGCTCTATCGCCCAATTCAAACCTCCTCCGCTTGAACTCAACGGGGACAGGCCCCGGGGTAAAGGAGCCTGTCCCCAGATTCAACCAGTTTCACCGTCAATCAGATGCCGGGCCCGGCTCCGCTTGAAGGCGGCGCCTTTTACGGACCGGCTAGGCCTTGCTGATATCGATCAGGCAGGCCTTGGTCTCCTGAATGGAGGTGTTCGGATCGCCGGCATCGATGGTCAGGTAGTTTGTGCTCGGTTTGCGGCTCAAACCCTTGTGACCCCAGTTGTACGGCATCCACACTACCTCTATATCTTCCCCGTTAATCACCATCGTCTCCATGCGCGGGGTGACATAGGCTTTTACCTTGATCTCGCCGCGCGCGGAGCGCACGTTCACATAGTCCCCGCTCTCCACGCCCAGCTTCCCGGCCAGCGTCTCCGACATCTCCGCAACGGGCTCGGGGAACATTTCGTTGAGCCAGGGCATGTTGCGGGTAACCGAGCCCGCACACCAGTGCTCGGCCAGGCTGGAGGTCATCAGGACGTAGGGGAATTCGTCGGTGGTGCCGATGAGATGGAGCGACTCCAGGCCCTCGCGCGGGTACGTCACGCAGGGGTTGTACGGCACCTTGGGGTGCAGTATATTCGTCGTCGGGCTCTCCACCGGCTCGTAGAACTCCGGCAGCGGGCCGTCGGCCGGCGTGGAAGAAGAATCCCGCGGCAGATCGGAGTCGGCGTTGGGATCCTTGTACGTTGCCGCCAGCAGGCGGCCGACCCCTTCGCCGGACATCCTGAAGGGACGCTGTCCGTTGGGCGTATCGGGCCCCTCATCCGCCTTGGGCACGTCGGGGGTATCGTATCCCGTCCACACCCCGGCGCCCTCATCCCACCAGACTACCTCTCTCTCCTTGTCGAAGGGGCGGCCCTTGGTATCGCAGGAGGCCCGGTTGTAGAGCACGTGCATGTTTCCGGGCCAGCTCCAGGCAAAGCCCGGGTAGATCCCCAGCCCGCCGGGATCGCTCTTGTTATCCTTTCTCTTGGAAAGGTTTTCACCGTTGGCGTAGACCCCGGGATAGACCCAGTTGCCCGCAGAGGTGGTCCCGTCGGGTTTCAGTTCGCCGATCCCCTTGAGCAGTTCACCGGTTTCAAGATCGTAGCCGTTGATCTCTTTGAGCACCGTTTCGGCAAAAGCGATCCGCTCTTCGGGATCATCGTGGTCAAAGTCGTAATCCCAGGTGATCTTCATGAGCGTCTCGTCTCTTTTTTCTTTGGAGTCGCCGTACAGCTCCCGCACTTTTTTGAAGAGCAGGTCCAGGATGAGCAGATCGGCTTTCGAGTCACCCACCGGCTCGATCCCGGTATAGCGCCACTGCACCATGC
>JAAZIE010000304.1 GCA_012510305.1 Bacillota bacterium
AAGCCCTTGTCGCGGTACAGACCGCCGCTTTTCAAGGGTATGCACCAGCTCGGTTTTTTGGAAGGAAGGTTGTCGCTGTCCCTGAAAACAACAATGCGGGCGATGGTATAGATCCCCCGTTTTTTGAGCTCTTTCATGGTCGCCTTGATATCGCTGATAGGCAAGGGCTTGTAATAGGCGTTCAGATCATTAACCTTTTCAATGTCGCTCCGGTAGGACATTTTCCCCTTGTCATCCTTGATGTCGATAACCATGGCATTGAGTTCAGTATTTTCAATTAACTTCAGGGCGCGTTCATACCTTTCCTGGTATGCGATGGAGTGGCCGGTCATGTAGATGGCTCTCACTTTGATCGCCGGATTGTCCGGATGATCCAGGGGGGGGAGCGGCACATACAGGGAGCCCTGTTCCTTTTTTAACTCTTCGTTGCGCTTCTCCCATTCCTCCTGGAGCCGTTTTTCTTCATCAGGGTCCGGTAGCGCGTTTTCCTCCCCATGGTTTTCCGGAGATTCGCTTTCAGAGCCGGCTTGCGTGCATCCGCAGAGCGTGAAGATGAGCAGGATCAAAAATGATAGTAGAAGCAGGAAACGGTACTTTTGTAACTTTTTCAGTGAAATTACCTCCCAAAGGCACAGCTTCTTTTAGCTTGTGTCATCCCCATGAGGGAAAGAGTGGTTTTCCCGGCCCCTAAAGTAGCCCGGTAATTTATATCGCCGCCAGATGAGCGCTATAGCTGTCTATGCTACCGTGCCGGACTGCCTGTCCCCTTGAATATTCAGGAACTTTCATCGTTTATCCTGCTAAATGCGCCTGGTAATTTATACTTTGCAAAAGAAAACCGCCCCGGGGATGGGGCGGTTCTTCGACCGGTTCAACGGGCCCGGTCCCGGTATTTATTTAGGACTTGAACTTGTTTTCCAGCTGTTTCATTTTCTCGACAATGCCCCCGTATTCCAGCTCGGAATAGGGCAGCATCGCTGCGCCCGAAAAACCCTGCTGTCGCAGCTCCGTAGATTTGCGGGCCACCTTTTCCCGGACATAGTCCCAGTAGGGATGGTCAAAACAGTCCACCGGCTCGGTAAACTTGCCCTTCTGGACACAGTAAGCCGCTGCCGTTACGATGGGCGGCCCGTCAAAGAAAGAGATGCCGCTGCCCATTTTAACGGGCATCAGCGGGCCGGTGTGGCTGCCGCGCATGAAACCGGCTACATAATGGCCGATATTGAAGGGTGAAAGGATTTCCCCGGCCGCCGGGAAAGACCCCTGCACCCGGATCAGCATCACCGGATCATCTTTTCCAATATATTTTCCGGCTATATTGTGCAGCCGGGTGGTGCTGGCGGCGACCGCCTGCTCGCCGGTCTCCCGCGAGATGATCTTTGAAACAACGAAGCGCTCGTTGTCGCGCAGCAGGGCGGCGATGTCGTAGAGCTCCTCCGGTGCGTTCAGCTCGATGTAGCGATCTTTTTCGGTATGTTCTACATCCATAATCACAAACTTGAACCCTTTGCTCATCTTTGGCGAAAGCATGAGCCCGGAGCAGTGCATCGGATCGGCAAAACCCAGGTAAAGCGGGAGATTGTAGGCGCCGGGATCGGTTTTATCAGCGGCAAAAAAGAGGAAGGGCTCGTTTTCACGCTCTTCAAACTCCAGTTCGGCTACGGCCGGCCCCAGGCCCTTGATGTTGCCGGAAAAAGAATCTTTTAAAAGATCCTGCCCGGCGCCGTAAAGACCTGTTTCCTTTGCTTTTGCCGTGCCGGCGACAAAAGTATCCCAGGCCAGTTCGTGAATGGCGCTGCTGCCGACGCCTTCCCGGTGGGAAAAAAGAATGGCGATATCATCGCCGGTGTTGCTGATCCGGTAATCAACAACCAGGCTTCCCTTGTTGCTCTCCAGATGCTGTTTCACTGTCTCCATCAGGTCCTCGCTTGGCCTGAGGTGGCCTCCAATACTGCCGATATCTGCCTTGATCACACTCAACGTGGTTTTCAAAAGCAATCCTCCCCTTTAACAATTATTGGCGGGATGTCGGGGTTTCTACCGCTTTGCATCCCCAATATGCTACCATATTATATTAATTCGGCTACCCTATTAAGAAATCCTCTAGTTATAGGATACTCCATTTATAAACTTATGAGATTGCCCGGGGTTTAATGACAAAGCAAAATGGGAGGCGTTGCTCTCGTGCGTAAATGCGGAGATTTCCTTGCCCGCGCCTGCCCGGGCAATAAAAAAAAGGTGACAGTAGGTACGTCCCCCTGTCACCTTTTTTGTCACCCTTGTTGTCAGTTGGCGGAGAGGTCTATGATCACGGGCAGGATCATCGGGCGGCGGCCGGTTTGCTCGAAGAAGAACGAGGCGGCCTCGTCCCTGATGTTGGACTTGATCAGGTTCCAATTCTGCAGCTGCTTCCGGGACAGCCCGTCAATACGCCCGGCGATCGCCAGCCGGGTTTCCTCCAGAAGATCCCCCGATTCCCTGACGTAGACAAACCCGCGGGTAATGATCTCCGGGCCCGAAAGAAGCAGCCCCGTCTCCGGATCCAGGGCGATGACGATGACGACGATGCCTTCTTCGGAGAGGATCCGGCGATCTCGCAGGACCACGTTGCCCACATCGCCGATTCCCAGGCCGTCCACCATGATCTTGCCTGCGGTGACCGTGCCGGTGACAGCGCCGCAACCGTCGGCAAATTCGAGCACCGTTCCCGGTTCGATGAGAAAAACATTTTCCTGGTCCAGGCCCAGCTTTTGGGCTATGTGGGAACAGGCGACCATGTGGCGGTATTCACCGTGCACCGGGACCAGGTAGCGCGGACGGAGAAAATTTAACATGAGCTTGATCTCCTCTTCGCTGGCATGTCCGGAGACATGCACCCCCGAAACCGACTGGTGGATCACC
>JAAZIE010000305.1 GCA_012510305.1 Bacillota bacterium
GCCATATTCAGGGCATCAGTAGCGTTAAGGGCGAAGATAACCCGCGAAGGGTCGGCAGCGTTGAAAAAGCGGGCCAGCTCGCTGCGGGCCCGGTGGATCAGGCGTTCAGAATCAATCGTCCTCGTTACCCCTGTCCGGCCCGGGTTGCCGCTCATGCGGCGCAGGGCGAGCTCTGCGGCCCCGTAAACCGGCTCTGGTTTGGGCCAGCTGGTGGCAGCGTTATCAAAGTAGAGATTAAGTTTTTCAGCGCTCATGATTATATCTTCCTTCTACTTTGAAAAGGGCTCATTGCTTATTCGCCCTCCAATGCAAAAATTCCCTCAATGTCAATCCCAGCCTGCAGCAATATCTCCCTAATCGCCGTTTTTTCTTCGCAGGAACAGCGCAGGGCCACCCCGCAGCTGGAACTGATGCTGCGGGGAACGGGGACCACCTTGAAGTCGAAAGTTGTATCGCGCAGCGCCGCCTCGGCGGAGAGGGCAAAATGAGTTGTGGCGAAGGTAACATAGCAGTAGCCAACCATGAATACTCCCTCGATTATCTATTGGTTTATTGCTATTTTAGCGGATCTTTGAGGGAAGCGCCAGTTTCATTTAGTTTTTTAGGCGCCCACCGCCCTCCCGGCCTTGCAATATCGTTCGTCTGGCAGCAAGAGTTATGATAAGCTATTGTCGTGAGGTGATCTTATGAACAGCGCAAGGGCGTCCCGTCTTGGCCGGCTGGCCTACACTTCGGTACAATGTGGTATTATCATGCTGGCAGGTTGGTTTATGCCCTTTTTGGGTTTACCCCTCGGCCTTGCCGGGCTCTATATGGGGGTGACCGGTCTAACTTCATCGAGAAGGGATTTGGCCAGGGCCGGGATTTTCTTAAACAGCCTCGGCCTGGCTTTGATCGTTTTAAATACGTACCTCTCCTATTACATGCTCACATCAGGCAAGCTGGAGATGCTGCTTGAATTCACAAACGGCGGGATGTTTTAATGCGCATACTGAATTCCTGCTACAGGTGTCAATAATCCCGGTAATTGACGCCTGCAATTTTAAATACTGGGGGTGAGGGTTCTCACCCCTTATTAGACGGGCGGGTCGTGGAAACACCGGTATAAACGCGTGCAAGCCTTCATCGAAGGGCGGATTGGTTACCAGCCCTTTTGTTCTTAATTGTTATTTTCCTGCCATGCCGCTCTCATTAAGCTTTGGATCAACGGCTGGGTTTTATCAACTGGCTGACGGTTTTTGCGATCTTTTCTAGGCGCGTCACTACGGGCAGTCGGTATTACACTTTCTTCTTCTTCCGGGATACTCTATAATGTAGACAGCAGGTCGCGGATACCCTGCTTTAAAAAAAACAAGAGGTGGGCCTGTTGGAGAAAAAATTAAGGTTTCTCACTGCGCTTTTTGTCACCTGTTTGCTCGTAGCCAACATTATCGCCGGTAAATTGTTCGCCCTGGGACGGTTCGCCCTTCCCGCAGCGGTCTTTGTATACCCGGTTACCTTCGTCATTACCGATACCGTCAGCGAAGTCTGGGGCAAAAAAGAGGCGAACAGCATTGTCTGGTTGGGGTTCATCATGAACCTTGTGATGACCGCCTTTCTATTGCTGGGACAGGTTCTACCGCCGGCCCCTTTCTGGGAAAACCAGGCCGCCTTTGAGGCTGTCCTGGGGGCAGTGCCCCGCTTCGTCGCCGCCAGCATGGCCGCCTACCTGGTTTCCCAGTTTCATGATGTCTGGGCCTTTCTATTTTGGCGCCGGGTCACCGGGGGCAGGCACCTGTGGCTGCGCAACAACCTATCTACCATGACCAGCCAGCTCCTGGACAGCGTTATTTTTATCAGCATCGCCTTTGCCGGTACCGTCGAATGGGCCGCACTGGTGACGATGATGGCCGGCCAGTACATGGTTAAACTAATTCTGGCGCTGGCCGATACTCCATTTTGCTACCTGGCAGTACGCTGGGCCAGAAAAGGAGAGGTGATTGCCGATGAAGGATAAAAAAGATGAAAAAAGTCTCCCGGGCAGGCAGAAACCGGAAGAGGTTGACCGGGGGGTGTTGGAGACGGTTCCTTTTGCTTACGCCGGGCGCCGCTCCGAGGTGGAGATCATTTTCCCCGAATTTACCTCGGTCTGCCCCTGGACCGGTCTGCCCGATTTTGGGGAACTGCGGATTACATACGTACCGCGTGAAAACTGTGTGGAGCTGAAGTCGCTTAAATACTACCTGAACTCTTACCGCCAGGTGGGGATTATTCAGGAAGATGTGGTCAACCGGATCCTCGATGACCTGGTAGCGCTGGTAGAACCGCTTTCGATGACTGTTAGCGCCGATTTTAATCCTCGCGGCGGGATGAGGACGCTGGTAAGCGTTTCTTATCCCCAATAAGGGGGCGCGCAGGAAAAGATAAAGAAAAGAAAGGGGGAAACCGAGAGTGGCCGGTCATTCCAAGTGGGCAAATATTAAACGGCGCAAAGCGCGTGCCGATGCGGAAAAGGGCAAGATATTTACCAAGGTGGCCCGGGAGATCATTGTCGCCGCCAGGGAGAGCGGCCCCGATATGGAGACCAATTTTCGCCTTCGCCTGGCCGTGCA
>JAAZIE010000306.1 GCA_012510305.1 Bacillota bacterium
GGCTAGGGCTTGGGCAGGTCTTCGATTGACTTTAACGAAAGGGCGATCTCCTCATCCGACATGGCATAGTCGGTCAACTTGCCCTGCAGGAAAGCGTCATAACCGGGCAGGTCGAGAAGCCCGTGGCCGCTCCAGCTGATCAGGATATTCTTCTCCTTGCCCTCTTCCCGGGCCTTCTCGGCCTCTTCGATGGCCAGGGCGATGGCATGGTTGGTCTCCGGCGCCGGGATATACCCCTCCGTGCGGGCCCAGGTAACGCCCGCCTCGTATGCCTGGAGCTGGTTGTAGCTCCGGGGCTTGACCAGGCCGTCGATCACCACCTGGCTTACCAGCGGGGCCATTCCGTGATAGCGCAGGCCGCCGGCGTGAATGGGGGCGGGGATGAAGCCGTGCCCCAGGCTGAACATGGGCAGCAGCGGGGTGGTGGAAGCGGTATCCCCGAAATCGTAAACATAGGGCCCCCGGGTCAGGGTGGGGCAGGCGGTGGGCTCCACGGCGTAGATCTCGATATCCCGCCCGTTGATCTTGTCCCGGATAAAGGGGAAGCTGAGCCCGGCGAAATTGCTCCCGCCGCCGACACAGCCGGCGATGATATCGGGGTATTCACCGATAGAAGCCATCTGCTTCTGTGCCTCCAGGCCGATCACCGTCTGGTGAAGCAGGACATGGTTAAGCACGCTGCCCAGCGAGTAGCGGGTCTCTTCCGAGCTGAGGCAGTCTTCGACCGCCTCGCTGATGGCGATCCCCAGGCTGCCGCTGCCGTCGGGGTATTTTTCCAGCATTTTGCGGCCGAAGTTGGTATCGGGGCTGGGGCTGGGCACGCACTGGGCGCCCCAGGCCTGCATCATCAGGCGCCGGTACGGTTTTTGGTCGTAGCTCACCCGCACCATGTAGACCTTGCATTCCAGGCCGAAGAGGCGGCAGCTCAACCCGATCGCCGAGCCCCACTGGCCCGCACCGGTCTCGGTGGTGATCCGCTTGATGCCGAATTCCTTGTTGTAATAGGCCTGGGCGACCGCGGTATTGGGCTTGTGGCTGCCCGCAGGGCTGACCCCTTCATTTTTGTAGTATATCTTGGCCGGCGTTTGCAGGTGCTTTTCCAGGTAACGGGCCCGGTGCAGCGGGGTCGGCCGCCACAGGAGCAGCTTATCCAGAACCTCCTCCGGAATATCGATCCATCTTTCGGTGCTCATCTCCTGCTCCACCAGGTTCATGGGAAAGATGCTCGCCAGGTCATCAGGTTTAACCGGCTGCCCGGTTACCGGGTGCAGGGGGGGCCGCAGCGGCGCGGACAGGTCCGCCTGGATGTTGTACCACTGCCTGGGCATATCCTTTTCGGCTAAAGTGATTTTGGTGTTCCCCTTGCTCATGGTTAAAACCTCCTTACAAATATTAAATCCCCCGCCCTTATTGGGACGGGGGAGGATTGTTTGCCCGCGGTGCCACCCAGGTTGCCTGCCGGAGCAGGCCGCTTGATCAGGTACGGAGCGCAAGCGCTTATACCTGCTTTAGGATAACGGTAAAAGTGCCGTCTACGCCTACCATCCTTTTTGGATTTCGGGTAGAACCTCCAGGGCCCATTCAGCAGGCAAACGAGCACCGGACTTGCACCGGGGGAAAACTCCCCGTCCGGCTCTCTGCGGCTCCTTTGTCCCGCTTACTATTCCCCTTCAGCGGTTTATCTATTTTTGATTGATTTTACAGTAGCATATTTGAAAAGAGCTGTCAACATAAAATTTAACCCCAGGGAAGGAGGATCTCACGCATTAAGGCGAGGCTTTTGTTAAAAACGGCAGGCGGTCGTTCTGGCGGGACCGGGCCGGTAGAGACTCGCTTGTTTAACACCCAACTAAACATTGTTTAAACAATAAGCATTGATGCTGCGCCGTTTAGGCGTTATTTTTTTGTCAAATTTAATACTTTTATCTGTTGTATATCGTAGTGAATGATGGTATAATTA
>JAAZIE010000307.1 GCA_012510305.1 Bacillota bacterium
AGCTCCAGCAGCTCGATCAGCAAAGCCGGGGAAATCTGCTCGACAGCGGTGAAATTACCCGCCCCGTGGCCAAGGAGCTGCTTGAAGAAATGGTTAAAAGCGGCGCTTCGCCGCGCAAGCTGGTGCAGAAGCGGGGTCTGGGAAAAATATCGTCGCGGGAAAAGCTGGCTCCGTTGGTGGAGCAGGTTATTGCTGAAAACCCCGATGCCGCGGAAAATTACCGCAGCGGCAAGAAAAAAGCGCTGGCCTTCCTGGTGGGTAAGGTGATGGCTTTAACCAGGGGCCGCGCCGATCCGCAGGAGCTGAACCGCCTTTTTCAGGAGCTGATCGGGTGACAGGAGAACCGTCCCCCTGTCACCTTTATTTGTTTAAAACCTCCAGGCGCCGGCGGCGCTGTTCATCGATGGTGAGATCTTTGCGCAAATACTTGCCCACCAGGGTTTTGGGCAGCTCGGTGCGAAACTCCACCTGGCGGGGCACTTTGTACTTGATCAACCGCGGTTTGCAGAACTCGATAATCTCCTCGGCGGTAACCTCCACCCCCTCTTTGGGGACGACAAACGCTTTGACCACCTCGCCGAAAAATTTTTCGGGGACACCGATACAGACCGCCTCGGCAACCTTGGGGTGCTCAAAAAGCACCTCTTCCACCTCACGGGGGTAGATGTTGTACCCGCCATAGATGATCACATCTTTTTTCCGATCGACGATATAAAAATAGCCGTCTTGATCCATCCGGGCGATATCGCCGGTATAAAGCCAGCCGTTGCGCAGGGCCACAGCGGTATCGTTGGGGCGGTTCCAGTAACCGCTCATTACCTGCGGCCCCTTGATAATCAGCTCGCCTTCTTCGCCAATGGGCAGCTCCCGTTTGCCCTCTTCCGGGTCTACAATTTTGCAGTCGGTGTCGGGGTAGGGCATGCCGATACTGCCGGGCTTGCGCATGCCGTAAAAGGGATTACAATGGGTGATCGGCGACGCTTCCGAGAGGCCGTATCCCTCCAGGATGCTGGCGCCGGTCTTTTGCTCAAACTGCTCCATCACCTCCACCGGCAGGGCGTCGGCGCCGCTGATGCAGATATCGATGGAACCGATGTCGTGATCCTGTATCTCCGGGTGATTCATCAGGGCGATGAAGGCGGTGGGAACCCCCGGAAACATGGCCGGTTGGTACTGTTCAATGAGGAAAAAGATCAGATCGGCATTAAATTGCGGCACCAGGATCAGCCCGGCGGGGACGGTCAGCGATGTAGTCAGGCAGCAGGTCATCCCGTAGGAGTGGAAGAAAGGCAGCAGCGCCATGCAAAATATTTCTTTGCCGCTGAATTTATCCAGCCACTGCTGCATTACCTCGCGGGTCATCTCCGCATTGGCGATGAGGTTAAAGTGGCTCAGCATCACTCCCTTGGGAAAACCGGTGGTTCCCCCGGTATACTGCAGGGCGGCCAGGTCATTTTCCGGGTCAATTTCGGCGGCGGGGGGGACCGGTGCATCTTGCTGTAAAAAATCCTCAAACAGGGTCGTCCCCTCATCGAGCTCCTGCCCGGTCAGGGGGACGATAACCAGGTTTTCGATATCCTGGTCCAGCATGGTCTGTTTGATCGTTGGATAAGCCACGTCGGCGGCGATAAGCATCCTGGCATCCGAGTCGCGGACAATAAAGCCCAGTTCCCTGGCAGTCAGGAGCGGGTTGAGCTGGGCTACAACCAGCCCCTGTTTCATGGCGGCGTAGAAGCTGTAAACAAAAGCAAAGCAGTTGGGCAGCATCAGGGCGATGCGGTCGCCCTTCTGCAGTCCCGCCGCGTTATAGGCGGCGGCGACACGGTCTATATTTTCCATCATCTCCCGGTAGGTGACCCGTTCGGCGATAAAAATAAGTGCTGTCCGATCGGGATACTGATCTGCTGTATTTTTTAAGTACTGGTAGAGCGATATCCTGGGGTATTTCAGCGTGGACCGGGTGGGGTAGTTTTTCAGCCAGGGGCGGGAATCCATGCCAAGACCTCCTTCGGCAACAAAAATAGCGACAAACTATTATCTATTTCCATAAGAGTTCCATAATTCCTGCAATAACCCCGGATTTTATGAAATAATTAAGTATACTGATCGCCGGTGGGCAGTTTTTTGAAGGAAAACAACTGCAGCTGGTGCCGGCAGCCGCTGTCCCGGCGACACGATTGGAGCGTAAAAATTTGCGGCAGGCTGCTGCGGTGCTCTACCGGCCCGCCGGCGCTGTTTTAACGATCGAGCAGGCGGCGGTGCTGCTCTTCCCTGATGAGCTGGTAGCGCAGGATCTTCCCGGCGGCAGACTTGGGCAGTTCAC
>JAAZIE010000308.1 GCA_012510305.1 Bacillota bacterium
GCCCGTCGGCGATAAAGATCTGCCGCGGCTCCAGCAGCCGGCGCAGCGCCTCCCGGGCCGCAACCCCGTCAACCTGCCAGAGAACATGCCGCTCACCCCGGTGATCGCTAAAATCATAAAGGGGCGGTTTTTGCAGCAGCGGGGCACAGATCTCAGCAAAACGCTGCTCCCCATCGGTGAAAAGGCCGAATACCGGGCTGAAATTGGCCCGGCAAGAGCGCAGCAGCTCCAGGCGATCGGCCTTGGGAGCAGCAAGGGTATCTTCATGCGGCAGAATTACTTTTTTATCGTAAGGCTCCAGCTTCAGCGCAGCGATGAGCCCCGTGCGCCGGTAAACCGAACCCAGGTAATTAAAAGACTGCCGGTAGAGGTAAAAAGAAGGCCTCTCTTCCCGGAGCAGCACCCCCCGATCAACCCATCTTTTCAAAGAGGCGGCCGCCCGCGTGTAGCGGTTCTCCCCGGACCGGTCGCCGGGGCCGGTTTTGCCGTACTCGAGCCTGATAAAGTTGTAAGGGCTGCGCCGGTAAAGCTGCTCCTGTTCCCCGGCGGTGATCACATCGTAAGGAGGGGTGATCACATCAGCAAGGTTTTTGATTTTTGCGCTGTTGTAGCGTATCCCCCGAAAGGGAACGATTACGGCCATTTTGGGTGCCTCCTTCTTCCACTGAACAACGCGATCTTATTATATAAAGGATTTCTTGGCAACTTTACTGCCGGGCCAGGCCCTTTCCCGAATAGCCCCCCCGCGAGTGGGTCAAAATAGGCTAGGATTTTTCATTTACAAATTCATGGGGAGGCGGCACTATGATCATCGGTATACCCCGGGTTTTGTCGAGCTACTACTACCTCCCCTTTTACAAAGTATTCCTGGAAGGGCTGGGCTGCAAAACGATCCTTTCCAGCCCCACTACCGCGCAGACCCTGGAAAATCTTTCGGTCTGTCCTACCGATGAACCCTGCATCTCGGTCAAGCTGGCCTTTCCGCACACCCGCGAACTCCTCGACCGGAGCGTGGATTATCTGTTTATGCCCACCCTGGTAAGCAAAGACCGCCACAGCTATTACTGCCCCAAGCATATCGGGGTCCCGGCCATGCTGCGCAGCGGATTCGACCTGCCTGAAAAGAAGATCCTTTCCCCGCTGATCAACTGGCGGGAAGATCGCAAGAACACGATCAGATCATTTTGGGAGACCGGCCGGCGCCTGGGTCGTAGCGAGAGTACCGTTCGAAAAGCTTTGGACAAGGCCCTGCGCTTTCAAGATCGCTTCACCCGCCTCACCGCCAAAGAACGGCTGACCATGCCGGAGGCCCTGGAGAAATGGCTGGGGGTGAAGCGCTTCAAAAGAAAGCGCCCCTTCAATCCCGCAGCCCGGCTGAACCAGGATTTGCGGATCGGCGTGCTGGGGCACAGCTATGTCCTCTACGACTATATTGCTCACAACATCGTTGACCGCCTGCGGGAACACGCCACCGTCTACGTTTCAGAGATGATCCCTCCGCAGGCTCTCCGGGAAAGCCTGCACCGCACCGCCTACGGCCCCTCGCTGTGGAGCTTTGAGCAGCTCATCGTGGGCAGCGCGCTGCACTGGCTGCGCCGGCGCCGGGTGGACAGCCTGATCCTGTTGGGCCCCTTTGAATGCGGCCCCGAGGCGGTCATCGAGGTCCTTCTGGAGAAGGAAGCCGAAAAAGAGGGGATCCCCCTGCTCATCCTCACCGTGGACGAACAGTCCGGGGAGGCGGGCCTGGTCACCAGGCTGGAGGCATTCCTCGATACGGTCTCGCTCCGGCAGCCCCGTCCCGGTTACAGGCACGAGCCCGTGAAACAGCGGATCATTCCGCCGCACCGGGAGGAGCGTGTCCTCGGTTTTCCCAACCTGGGCAACCTGGGCGCCGCTCTTTCCACCGTCTTCAACAAGGGGTTGGTCAGGGCGGTGGGCCCCTTTCCGGTAACCCGGCAGACGGTGGAACTGGGCGAAGAGCTGGCCCCCGAGTTCATCTGCTACCCCTTTGCCGTAACCATCGGCCAGATGCGCCAGTGCCTCGAAGCCGGGGCCAACACGATCATCATGGTGGGCGGCAAGGGGCGCTGCCGCCTGGGGTGGTATGCCGAGCTGCAGAAAATCATGCTGCAGCGCACCGGTTACGACTTCGAGATGCTGACGATCGATTCGCCGCTGCCGCTCAGGGAAAATTTCGCTCCCTTCACGCAAACGCTGAACTCCCTTTTTCATCCCTCCCTGCGCGGCAAGCTCCTGCAAAGCGTCATCCTGGCCCTTTACAAAGCCGCTCTCGCCGAGCGGGCTGAATCTATATTTTTCAAGCTGCAGGCCCGCGAGCTGAACCGGGGCGAGGCGCACCGGTTATTCCAGCAGTACCTGCGGCAGGCCGCGGCAGCGGCCACTTTCAGCTCCCTGAGAAAGGGTTACCGGAGCTTTCTCGGGCGCTGCAGCGCGCTGAAGCTGGAGCGGGACTGCTCGCCGCTTCGGGTGAGGCTCATCGGCGAGATCTACGCCGTCTTCGAAGAGCATGTCAACCATGAACTGGCCCGCACCCTGGGCTCGCTGGGCGATATCCGCATTGAAATTCAGCGGGAGATCACGGTGATGAACTGGCTGCGCTACAACATCTTCAAAAGCCTGCCCCAGCTCTGGCGGCACGGCCAGATTTACCGGGCAGCGAGGCCGTACCTGGAGGAATCCGTGGGCGGGCACGGCCGCGACAGCGTCGGCCTGGCCGCCCTGGCCCCGCGCGAGGGCATCGACGGGGTGATCCACCTGTGGCCCTTCACCTGCATGCCCGAGATTGTCGCCCAGAGCATCCTCACCGCCGTAGCCGAGAAGCTCTCCCTGCCCCTGCTCACCGTCATCGTCAACGAGCAGACCGGGCGGGCGGGGCTGAAGACGCGCCTGGAATCTTTCGCCCACATTCTGCGGGACAGGAGCAAGGCAAAAGGGAGAACCGCGGCATGTATTTTATAGGAACCGATGTGGGCAGCCTCACCACAAAGGTGGCTTTGGTCGATGCTGAAGGCCGGCTATTTTTCTCTTCATACCGGCGCAACGACGACGGCCCCATCGAGGCGATCAAGCAAGCCTTCGGCGAAATAAAAAGAACTCCCGGTACCCCGGCGGGCGCCGCGACTACCGGCTCGGGGCGGCAACTGGCCGCGGTCATTATCGGCGCGGACACGGCGGTGAATGAGATAACCGCCCATGCCCTGGCCGCGCTGACGGTGGAACCGGGCGTCCGCACGGTCATCGATATCGGCGGGCAGGACTCGAAGATCATCTACTTGAAAAGCGGGGTCTCCGTGGGCTTCAATATGAACACGGTCTGCGCCGCCGGCACCGGCTCATTTTTGGATCACCAGGCCGCACGTTTGAATATCCCCATCGAAGAATTTGGCGAATATGCTCTCCGGTCCACCAGCCCGGTGGCCATCGCCGGACGCTGCGGCGTTTTTGCCGAATCCGACCTCATTCACAAGCAGCAGCTGGGCTACCGCCGCGAAGACCTTATCGCCGGGCTCTGCCTGGCCCTGGCCAAAAACTATCTGACCAACGTGGCCCGCAACCGCAAGGTGGAGCCGCCGGCCCTTTTCCAGGGCGGGGTCGCTGCCAACAGCGGCATCCGCTGGGCCCTGGAGAAGCTCCTCAAGGTGGAACTGGTTATCCCCGAGCACTTCAAGGTGATGGGCGCCTTCGGCGCCGCCCTGCTGGCCCGGCAGCGCTACCGCGAGGGCTCGCTGAAGGAAAGTATCTTCCGCGGCCTGCCCGCCGTAGCGGAGAGCGACTACCGCCCGCAGGGTTTTATCTGCGAAGATTGCGCCAACAGCTGCGAGATCAGCGAGCTCTACATCGGCGGCAAGCTCGCCGGCCGCTGGGGCAGCCGCTGCGGCAAGTGGGAAGCCGGCGCCGAAACAACCGCCGTGCCCGATTAGCCCCGCAACAAGGAGACGGTGGCTTTGCCCCATTTGCCGGGTAGGCTATTTGAAAGCGGACGCTCATTCCACCCGGCTCCCGGGTGACTTTCGGCCTTCGCTGCTGAGATAGGTTGACAGTGAAAGGGGCTGAGGGCTTTTTTCCCCTGTCATCCTGAGGGCGCAGCCCGAAGGATCTCACGCATTAGTGCGCCGCTTTCACCTAAAACACCAGGCGTTCGTTCCGTGCGCAGC
>JAAZIE010000309.1 GCA_012510305.1 Bacillota bacterium
ACCCAGCACAGCGTCAAGGAGCTGCGCAGCATCGGGATTCAGCCCGACATCATTATTTGCCGCACCGAGCACCCCCTGGACAGCCCCGTCAAGCAAAAGATCGCCCTTTTCTGCAATGTTAAACCGGACGAAGTGGTGGAAAATCTCGATACCGACAGCATTTACAAGGTGCCGCTGAGCTTGCAAAAGCAGGGCCTGGATGAAATGGTGATCCGGAAGCTGCAGCTGGACTGCGCCGGGGCGCAGATGGGTCCGTGGAACCAACTTGTCCGGAACATCGACAGCCTGGAGCAGGAGATCGAGGTGGCTCTCGTCGGTAAATATGTGGACTATCCCGATGCTTACCTCAGCGTCAACGAGTCGCTTTTTCATGCCGGGCTGGCCCACCGGGCTGCAGTGAAGATAAAGTCCATCCCGGCGGAGGATTTTGAAACCGGGGATCCCGAGGAGCTGCTGCAGGGGATCGACGCCGTTCTCGTTCCCGGCGGCTTCGGCAACCGCGGCATCGAGGGCAAGATCAAAGCGGTCCGCCTGGCCCGGGAGGCGAAGATCCCCTTTCTCGGTCTCTGCCTGGGGATGCAGTGCGCGGTCATAGAATTTGCCCGCCATGTTGCCGGCATGACCGGCGCTCACAGTACCGAATTTGATCCCCAACCGCCCTTTCCGGTTTTTGATTACCTGCCGGGGCAGAGCAACAATACCCGCCTGGGGGGCACGCTGCGCCTGGGGGCCCACCCCTGCATGATCAGGCCGGACACGCTGGCCCGGCGGGTCTACGGTGAAGAGAGGGTCATGGAACGGCACCGGCACCGTTTTGAGTTTAACCGGGAGTACCAGCAGAGGCTGGAGGAGGCGGGGATGCTTTTCAGCGGGTTCAACGAATCCGGCGAGCTGGTGGAGATAATCGAGCTGCCCGCTCACCCCTGGTACATGGCGGTCCTCTTTCACCCGGAATTCAGATCAAGGCCCAACCGGGCCCATCCGCTGTTCCGCGACTTTGTAGCCGCAGCCCTGCGCTACCGGGAGTCGGGGGCCGGAATCGGGGGCCGGAAAAGCCCCGGGGGGTAACCGCTTTCGCCTGCGGCAGGCGGTTCCGGATACGGTTACGTGTAAGAGAGTATTTTTTGCAGCACCGCCTCGGCCAGGCGGTTAATTTCGCTGAAGCGCATGCTGGGGGCATAATATGATTCCAGTTTATGATGCACCTCCCGCGCCCGCGCAATGTAACCGATCGCTGCGCTGAAAGTCTGCTCATACAGCTCCCGGGCCAGGTCCCGCTCTTTTTCGAGGTGCCGCCCCGGGTTTTTGACATAGGTTGCGGTTTCGATGAGGCGGTCGTCGCCTGCGGGTGCGAGGATATGCGGGGTAACGCTGTTCAAGACCGCGGTTTTGAGCTGCGGGATGATCAGGTGATCGATTTTTTGGGGATCAAGGGCGCAGTGATAGACCTCCACAAAGAAGCTGCGCATCACCGCCGCATCCTTGACCCGGGCGATGAGCTCATTTTTGCCCGTGCCGTCATCGCCGCTGATAATGTAGCGCTGAAAATCCCGGTCCACGATCGTGTCCAGGTAACTGACCGGTCCGTCGGGGGTGATCGCCGTGGCAAAAAGATGGCGCTCCCGCCTTCCGGTGCTGTTCCGGTTTACTTTACCCGCAAAAATCTCACCGATGATCCGCAGGGCCAGGCGATCCAGCCCGGCCACGTCGAGGCAGCGGTTTTCCCGGTAGTAATCCTCCACCTCGTCAAGAAAGAGTTTTGCCGCCGCCAGGTAGCGAA
>JAAZIE010000310.1 GCA_012510305.1 Bacillota bacterium
GGCGGTACGTCGCCCTGCTCGAGCAGTTGCAAAAGATACCGGTCCACTTCGCGGCGTTGCCGCTCCAGGTGGGCCCGCGGATCAGCTCTCCCCATGTCCCGCCCCGCCGCCCCCGTCGCCGTCCTCAGCCGCTTCTTCCTTGAGCAGGTATTCAACCTGGAACTCGATTTCGGCCAGCTTTTCGCGGCAGTAGCGGGAGAGGCGCACCCCTTCTTTGAACGATTCCAGCGCCTCCTCCAGGGGAACCTCTTCATTTTCCAGCCGCCGGACCACTTCCTCCAGCTTCTGGATCGCCTGTTCATAAGTAAGCTCAGACAAGCTCCGGACCCTCCTCCAACTCTTCTACGAGACAGCGGGCGGCACCGTCTTGAAAACGCAGCCGCAGGCGCTGTCCCACCTGTAGATCGCTGATGGAGCGAACCACCCGGCCCTCTTCGTCCCGGCAAAAGCTGTAGCCCCGGGAGATCAATTTCAGCGGGCTGCCCCCTTCCAGTTTATCTTCCAGGGCGGCCAGCTGCAACCCTTTCACTTTTAACCGGTGCAGGATCAGCTGGCGCAGACCCTGCCCGGCACGGGCAAGCCTTTCCCGGGCCCGCTGCAGGCGCTCTCCGGGGCGGCGGTAAAACCGCGCGGTGATGGTGTAGTCGAGGAGCTGTTTTTCCTGCTGCAGCCGCTGCTGCAGGGCCAGGGCCGCTCTCTGTTTGAGCTCGCCGGCCCGTTGTTCCAGTTCGTCGTAGCGGGGCAGCGCCGCGGCAGCCGCCGCGGTAGGGGTGGCCGCACGCAGGTCGGCTACAAAATCTGCGATGGTAAAGTCGGTCTCGTGGCCGACGGCCGAGATTACCGGCAGCCGGGAGCCAAAGATAGCCCGCGCCACCTTTTCGCTGTTGAAGGGGGCCAGGTCTTCAAGCGAACCGCCGCCGCGGGCAACAATGATCAGCTCGAGCCTCCCGTGGGCATTCAACCTCTCCAGGGCCCGGGCAATATCTGCAGGGGCTTCATCGCCCTGGACCAGGCTTTCCGCCACCACGATCTTGACGAAAGGAAAGCGCTGCCGCATCGTGGTCAGGATATCCTGGAGCGCCGCTCCCGTTGTCGAGGTGACTACCCCGATGCGCCGCGGCAGCCGGGGCAGCGGGCGTTTGTGCTTTTCTCCGAAGAGCCCCTCCGCCTCCAGCTGCTTCTTCAGCTGCTCATAGGCCAGGTAGAGCGAGCCCATGCCTGCCGGCTCCATCTCTTTGACGTAAAATTGGTAGGCCCCGCCGGGCTCGTAGACGGATACGCTGCCGTAAAGCAAAAGCTCCATCCCGTCCTCCGGCTTGAAAGAGCAGCGGATATTATCCCCCCGGAAAAAGACGCAGCGCAGGGAAGCGGAGCGATCCTTGATCGTGAAATACATATGCCCGGAACGGTGGTGTTTGAAATTGGAGAGCTCCCCCGCCACCCATAACTCGCTCAGGCGGGGGTCTCCCCGAATCAACTCCTTGACCATCCGGTTAATATCCGAAACCGTGTACACTGGTGTCCTTTTTTGCATAAATTGGACCGGGAGCAGGCTGGAGTTCACCGCCGGCTCGCTCTCACCGTCCCCCCGCCACCCGTTTGATCTCCTCCTGTACTTCTTGCAAGCTGCTGCACTCGGCCGGTGCACCCAGCGCCCGGATCAAGGCGGCGACAACCTGCCATTCCGGCCAGATTCCGCCGGCAGCTGCGGCGCCGTGGTTCTGCTGCTGCAAACCGGCGCTGCTGGTAAAGGTGCCTTCTTTCAGCTGCGCCGGAAGCACCGGAAAAACCACGTTTGCTTCCGCGGGAACAGCGCTCCTGCTCGAGCACAGCACCGCCAGGAAATCCAGCCCCGGCGCAAAGGTTTCCTCCAGCCCCTCCAGGCAGGCAAAAATACCCTTGATTTCACCGGTTTTTGCAGAAGCCATGATCATGGCGCGATCCAGGCCCGCCTTGCCGTCGAGGCGGTCGTACCCGGGCCGGTAGCCCGGTGTCCCCCCCGTTTCCAGAGCGCCGCGGGCATTGCCCTCTTCAGACAGGAAGAGCAGGCTGCTTTGGCCGCGCGCCAACCTTCCGGCGGCCCGGGCCGTTTCCAGGAAGGGCTCAACCCAGTCGCGTCCCGCTGCTTCAAAATATGACGGGCAGACCAGGACCACGCTGCCGCTATCCCGGAGCAGCTCCGCCGCCCTTTCCAGGTCGGAGATGCTGCGGGTGTGCTCAGCGGCGCCATCTGCCTCCGTCTTCTTCGTGATCAAAGCGGTTAGCTCCTTGAACAGCTCCCCTTCGGCCCCCGGCTGCGGCACCAGGACCACCCGGTCCCAGGCGGAGAACTCTTTTTCATCCCCGCCCACCTGGACCAAAACAGCTCTGCCCAGGCGGCAGGCCCGCTCTACCGCCATCGCGGCAACGGGGTTGCTCTCTTCCAACTTCTCGCCGATTACGAAAATTGCGGCGGCGTTTTGAATATCCTCCAGGGAAGGGCCGCAAACGCCGGGCCCGGTAATCTCTTCCACGGCCGCGACAGCGTCAACCCAGCCCGGGCCGGCACCCAGATCGATATGGGGCGTACCCATGGCCTCCCGGGCCAGCTTTTGCAAAAGAAAGCTCTCTTCATTGCTGCATCGCCCGCCGGCGATCACCGCCAGCGCCTCGGCGCCCTCTTTCTTTTTAATCTCGGAAAAAGCGCGGGCAGCCTCCTGCAGCGCCCGGTCATAGCTTACTTCAACAAAGCCCTTTTTACCGCGCAGCAGAGGCGCTGACAACGGCTCGCTGTCTGCAGCAGCGCCTGCCGGGTTAAACTTACCCTTGATGCAGAGCCACCCGCCCGGCTCTCCTTCTGTTTCCGCAGTCACGCGGAGGAGCCGGCCCCCGGCAAAATGGCGCTGCACGGCACAGCCCAGCGAACACTCCAGGCAAACCCCGGGGTGGACGCTCATCTCCCATTCGCGTCCGGCCGCGGCGCGGTCTCTTTCGGTCAGCGCACCCACGGGGCAAACATCGACACACTGCCCACAGTAAATACAGCCGGCTGCATCGAGGCCCGCCGGCTCCTCCCCTTTTACCGGGGTAACCCGGGTCTCGACGCCGTTGCCCACCAGCCCAAAAACGCTGCGCCGGGCAAAATCGGCGCAGACGCTGTAACAGCGCCCGCAAAGAATACATTTTGCTTCATCGCGGACGATATAGGGGTTATCATCATCGGTTACCGGCAAACTGCGAATGAATTCGGGCAGCTCGATCTGCCAGCTGTAAGCCCTTTCCTGCAAATCGCAATTGCCGCTCTTTTCGCAGGTCAGGCAATCCTCGTAGGGGTGATCGCAGAGCAGCAGTGAGATGATCTCTTTGCGGATCGCCTCCAGTGCGGGGGTGGTGGTGGTCACCACCATCCCTTCCTGCACCGGGTGATCGCAGGAGGTCACCGGCGCAGCGATTCCTTCAATTTCAACCACGCAAAGCCGGCAGTGCCCCAGCGGCCTCAACCGGGGGTGGTAGCAGAGCGTGGGTATCTCTATGCCGTTTTTTTGAGCCGCTTTCAGAATGGTTGTTCCTGCGGCAACTTCAATTTGCTTACCGTCAATGGTCAACGTTACATTGTTCACTTCTGATCCCCTCCTCCCGGTTATACTACGGCCATGCCCAGTCGCAGGCAGCAGGCGCAGCGTTCAGCTTCACGCAGTGCTGTCGGCGGCCCGTCAAAACCCAGTTCGGCCTCGCTAAATCCCTTGGTCCTTTCAGCCACCGGCAGGCATCCTTCTGCCTCCCGGAGCCGGTTGCCGATAAGCGGCGGTTTTTCGTCGGGGTTGTAAACGCCCATCTGCTCGATAAAGTTTTCGATGACGGTGCTCTCCGTGGCCGCGGCTTCACCCGTGCGCAGATAGCTGTCGATGGCATCGGCGGCCTTGTTCGCCGAAGCAACCGCTTCGATGACCGTGCGTGCACCGAGGACGGCGTCACCGGCCGCAAAAATCCCCGGCGCCGTGGTGGCCATGGTCAGGGCATCGGCCTTGATCGCCCCGCGCCCGGTTACTTCAACGGGGCTTTTATCGGGCAGGAAACTGAGATCGGCGACCTGGCCGATAGCGGGGATGATCATATCCACATCGAGGATAAACTCCGACCCCGGCACCGGCACCGGGCGGCGCCTTCCGCTGCTATCCGGTTCACCCAGCTCCATGCGGATGCACTCCATTCCCACAACGCGCCCCTCTTCGGCAAGAATGCGGGTAGGGTTGGCCAGCAGGTGAAATTTGACCCCTTCTTCTTCCGCGGCGACAATTTCGGCTTCATTGGCGGGCATCTCCACGCGCGAACGCCGGTAAACAAGGTAAACC
>JAAZIE010000034.1 GCA_012510305.1 Bacillota bacterium
CCGGCCAGGCGCCGCACAGAACGAACACCCGGGGTTTTAAATGTAGGCTGCGACCAAAGGCGTGAGATCCTTCGGGCTGCGCCCTCAGGATGACAGTACGGGCGCCCTCAGGATGACCGAAAAGAGGCGCCCTCAGCCTCTCCTGCGTCACTGAGCAAAGCGAAAGGTCTCACCTATCCAAAGAAGGCTTTCAATTATCCTCCCCGGTTATCTTTCTTTCCACCGAGCAGCCTACCCCTCATCCCACAGCGCCCTTGCCTTCGCCTCCCACTCCGGGAAATCCGCCGGGCTCTCCGGGAAGCGCTCGTAATGCTTCTGCAGCGCCCCCGCCCTCTTCATCGCCGCCAGCAGCGCGGCGAACCCTTCCCGGGAAAGCTTGCCGCCAAGCCGGCCGCCGAGCAGGGCCGCCGCCGTCTTAAGCAACCTCCCCGGTCCCATTTTAACTTCAAAATAACGGTTCATCTGCTCCAAGTCGTAGCTGGAAAAAACAACATCGCGGCTGAACAGGTAGCTTACATCGTCGCGAGGCAGCTCCGCCGCCACCAGCAGCTGGGCCATGAGGCCGGCAAACTTGGCCCCCTGGTCCCGAAAATAGCGCACGTTCAGGGGCCAGAGCTGTTCGCGTGAAAGGTCCCCCTTTTGCAGGGCCCGGTCAGCCGTCTCCACGGCGATCCGGCAGGCGGTGAAGCCCGAGGTAACCCCTTCGCCGGAGAAGGGTTTGGTCATGAAAGCGGCATCGCCCACGACCATGAAGGAATCGGCCACCAGTGAAAAAGGCGGCCTGCGGTAGGGGGTGCGGCCCCAGGTCTTTTTCACCAGCCGGTGCTTCACCTCGGGGAAACGCTCCTTTAAAAACTGCTCCTGTACCTGTGAAGCGATCTCCAGTTTCTCCGGCTGGCCGATACCGACAATGGCGCCGTCGCCGTAACCGGGGTTGATAAAAGCTTTATGGAAGGGGTAAAAGTTGAGCCCCCGGGGGAAATCTTCAGCGAGGTCGTCCCAGTACTGCAGGATGACATAGAGGAAATCCTGCGGATCGATGGGCTCAGTCTCCACGCCCAGCCCGGCGGGCAGGCTCACCCGGACCACCCCATCCACGCCGGAGGCATCGATTACCAGCGGCGCCTTGATGGTCAGCTCTTCGTCGCCGGAGCGTGCATAGATCCCCGCCGGCTGCCCTTTTTCCAAAACAAGCCCGGTAAATTCGGTCTCGAAAAGGATCTCCGCACCGGCACCGGCGGCGTACCCCTGCAGCCTTTGAATAAACAGGGGCATCTCCATAACATAGAAAGGGTAGCGGACCATCTTCGCCTCCTCCCCGTCGGGGGGCCAGGCCCGGCCCTCGGGGTGATGCCCGATTAACTCATCTCCCTCAGGGAGGGGAATGTTGAACTGGGCAAAGCGAATCTCATCCACATGAAAGATCCCGATATGGCTGCCCGGTTCGCCGGACTTTTGCTTTTCCACGAGACAGGCCCGGTAGCCCTTCTCTCCCAGCCGCCAGCCCAGGTAAGCGCCGGCAGTGCCGGCCCCGACAATGACCGCATCGCATTTTAGTTCCCGGCTCAGATTAATCTCCTCCTATAAAATATTTTAGGGTATCCACCATTTGCGCTTCTTCAATATTACCACCGGCATCCCGGCTGTCCCTTTCCCCGGGCCGCCCGGTCCAGTCCTTTTTGTTCAAGCAGCCGCGCTTGTCTTAGCAGGTACCGCCGCTGTCCCGGGCGGTACCGCGAAGCTTCCCTCAGCGCCCGGGCGATCTGCCCGGTTACGGTGAGTTCCAGGTCATCCCGTTCGGTGATCCGGCCGTAGCAGCTGATCAGCCGGCGGCACAGGGCAAATTTTTGTTTGGTGAACATGGGGTCCGTGTTCAGGATGGAGGCGCAGATCCGGCCGATATCACGGGCGGGATCGCCTCTTTCGGCCTCCTCTAAGTCGATACCGTAAAGCTCGCCGGCGGGGTGGATCAAAAAATTTCTCAAGTTAGAGTCACCCCGGAGCAGGGTTGTCCCGCCGGGCTCTTCAAAGAGCTGATGAAAAGAGCCGAACCACTGCGCCAGCTGATCGGCGTACTCTGGGAGGCAGTGCCGGTTTAAAAGATCGCAAAGGTTTTCCCCGGGAATATACTCCATCAGCAGCGCCCTGCCCTCGGCAAAAGCAAGTGGTTGCGGCACGGCGGTCCTTTTCCGGTGAGCTTTCCGCAGCACGCGGTATTCTACGCCGGAGCACAGGTGGTGCGGCGCCCGGTAAAGTTTCAGCACATAGCGGCCCTCTTCGCTTTCCACCAGGTAGATCCGGTTTTTCCTGCTCTTGAACCGGTGCAGCAGCCTGAGCTTGCGTCCGAAAAGATGTACGATCATGAATATTACCCCTTGCCCCTGTTTTGGCAAACCATTAATTGTCCCGGCAATTCAAGCATATAACAATTGCCCGGTCGAAGCCAGATTGTTTTTCTTATTTCAACTGGAATTGGGTTGAGCGGTCAACAAGAGGGCAGAGCCGAAGCGGCCGGGGAGCCGGCACCGCCATGGCGGTGAATAATAGTGGCGGCCTCTCTTTTAAATCTCTAAAATTTCGCGGATGTCTGCTTCGCTCATCGCCGAGAGGAAGGTCTCGCCGGGACGGATCACCCGGCTGACCAGCTCTTTCTTCTTCTGCTGCAGCTCAAAGATCTTCTCTTCAATGGTTCCCCGGGCCAGGAGCCGGAACACCTGGACCACCTTTTTCTGGCCGATGCGGTGCGCCCGATCGGCGGCCTGCTCTTCCACGGCGGGGTTCCACCAGAGGTCGTACTGGATGACCATATCGGCGCCGGTGAGGTTGAGCCCGGTGCCGCCGGCTTTAAGCGAGATCAGGAAGATCTCTCTTTCACCACCGTTGAAAGCATCGACCATCTCAAGGCGTGCGCCTGTTTTGGTGGATCCGTCGAGGTAGAAGTAGCGGTAGCTTTCCTGGTCGAGCAAGGTCTTGATCAGCTGCAGCATCCCGGTGAACTGTGAAAAGAGAAGGATGCGGTGGCCGCCGTCGACGGCTTCGCGGAGCAGCTCCTGGAGCTGCAGCAGCTTGGCGCTATCGCCGCGGTAGTTCTCCACGAAGAGCGCGGGGTGGCAGCAGATCTGGCGCAGCCGCATCAGGCCGGCCAGGATCTGGATGCGGCTGCGGTTGAAGCTGTGCTCCTGCAGGGAACTCCGGGTCTCGCTGCGCAACCGCTCCAGGTAGGCCCGGTAGAGCTTTTTCTGCTCCGGGGTCAGGTCGGAGAGGTAGCGGTGCTCGATCTTCGGCGGCAGCTCGGTGAGGACCTCATTTTTGAGCCGGCGCAGGATAAAGGGGCGCACCTTTGCCGCCAGGGGTAGCTGTTCTTGGCCCTCCCCGGGATCAGTGCCGCCGTAGCGCTGCAAGAACGCTTTCTGCGACTGCAGGTAGCCCGGCATGATGAACTGGAAGATGGACCAGAGCTCAATGAGCGAATTCTCGATGGGCGTGCCGGTGAGGGCGAAGCGCCGGGGAGCCCTGATCCGGCGGGTGCACTGCGCCGTCAGCGAGCCGGGGTTCTTCACATACTGGGCTTCGTCGAGAAAACAGGTGCCAAAATCCATCTTGGTGTAGGCGGCGATATCGCGGCGCAGCAGGGGGTAAGAGGTGATCACCACGTCGCTGTCTCCGCTGCCGGCGAGCAGTTTGCGCCGCTCCTGCTTTGTTCCCGCGATGACCAGCGCCTTCAGCTGCGGGGCAAACTTATCGATCTCCGCCTCCCAGTTGTAGATCAGCGAGGCCGGGGCGATCACCAGGGCCGTGTGGCCGTCGTTCTCATCCTTTTCGGAGAGGATAAAAGCGATCGCCTGCAGTGTCTTGCCCAGCCCCATATCGTCGGCCAGGATGCCGCCGAAGGCGTAGCGGGCCAGCGATTTTAACCACTTGAAGCCGGTTACCTGGTAATCCCGCAGCACTCCCCGCAGGGAGGGCGGCAGGGGATAGTGCTCATCAGCGGGGCGGCGGAGGGCCTGCACCAGCGCGGCCAGCTCTGCGCTCTCTTTCACCGGGGCGGTTTTGAACTGGCGGATCAGCTCATCGAAGTGAAGCGCCTGGTATTTCGGGAGCTTAACTGTGGGTTCTTTAAGATCTGTGGGCTGCAGCTCCAGCGCTTCGGCCAGGCGGCTGAACTGCCGGAGGCCCTCCCCTTCCAGCGGCATGATGGAGCCGTCGCGCAGGCGGTGGTAGCGGCGCTTGATCCGGAGCGACTCCCAGACCGCGGAGAGTTCCCCGGGGTCGACCCCCTCCAGCTGCAGGTCGAGCTCCAGCAGGTCGAGTTTCCAGTCAATGCCGGCGTGTCCGGTAAAGCGGGGCGCCTTCCGGTGGGCCTGCTTGAAGCGTTCGCTGTAAAAGACGGCGGCGTGCTGCAGCAGCGCGGGGACGATCTCCGAGATGAAGTCCCAGATGCGCTCCTCATCTTCCAGGCGCATGGCCGTCCCCCGGACAGTGAATTCGGCCTCTTCAAAGAAGCGCATCACTCCATGTTCGGCGGCGCTGTCGCGAAGCAGGATCAGCTGATCCCCTGTGTCGTGCGGTGTGGCGCTGAAAGGGTTGATCGTGATCTCTCCATAGACGAACTCCAGGCGGGCGCTGACGGTGTCCTCCTCGTAGTCCAGGTAAACCCTGGCTTCCAGGGGCGGACGGTAGAGGCGCTCCTGTAGCGCGGGGTCCAGCTCCACGGCAGCTGCCTTCTTGAGCACCGGGTAAAGATCGGCGAAAAAACGCTGCTCCTGGGATCCGCTGATGGGCAGGGGCGTGCCGGGTTCTTCGCTCATCGCTTGCAGAAGCGGGATCAGGTCGGCCTGCGCCGTGTCAGCCAGGCAGTAGATCCGGTTGCTGTGTAGAACGATATCGCCTTCATCGGTGAGCAGCTCCATCTCCCCGCTTTTAGACAGCGCCAGGGTTGATTTTTTCCGGTCCCCACTGACCGAGAAGAGCAGGGGCAGCGCTGTCTCTGCTACTTTAATATCCGAGAAAATCCGGGAACCGAGCTGCAGCCTGAAGGGCAGCTCTTTTAAACTTGCCAGAAGCCGCCGGAAAAGGCCCGCGGAGAGCTGAACCTCTTTACCCTTGAGCAGATCCGGGCCGCCGTAGTAATCGGGATGGGTTTCGATTTCGTGGATTTGGACCAGGAAATCGAGCAGCCCGCGGCTGCCGGGTGAAAAATAGTGGCGGCCGGGGTCGTAAGCAAACTGCTTGCCGAAATGGAGAGGGCGGCGCTGCGTGATGGCGGCGACAACGCTGTTGATATCGCGGACGACATATTTTCGGGCGCCGCTTTCGCCGATCTTTAAAGCCAGGTGGTAGGTAAAACGCTCGCGGTAGTAGCGGCGGCGGTCGATTCTTAAGTGCAGCTCCAGCGCCGCCTCCTTACCGCCGCTCTCACCGGTGGCCAGGCCGGTGTAGCGCTGCAGCAGCTCGTCAACACGCGAGGTCTCGTCCTGCTCTGCGGGCGCTGCCGGCTGTTCCCGGGAAAGGGCCAGCATCACCGCGACAACGTGCTTGCAGAAACCCTCATAGGCGGCATGGGCGGGGCAGCTGCAGTAATAGCGCAGGGAGCGTCCCTGGCTGGTGATGGTCACGTCATATTTTCTGGTACCCTCTACCTGGGCGGTAACATGCCCGGGTTCTCCGGTGTACTGCAGGTTCATCACTGCGCCGTGGCGGTAATAGCGCCGGCCCCGCAAGTAGACGTTGTAGTTGGCGCATTGACGGATAATCTCCTGTGGTGAAAGCTGGATGATAGTGCTCGCCCCCCGATCTTTTATCTTATCACAATAAGCGGCCGAAAGATTGCGCTCAAAAAAGCGCTCTCTGCGGCCGGGGGCTCCATGCGTTAAAGGAGATGGGAAAGAATTTAACGAATAAAGGGATATCGGTCCAGCTGCGCCGCCGGGCGCTGAGAACCGGCGGAAGGCAGCGGGGAGAAAAAGGACGGGAACAGTTTGCAGACCACCCACCGCATCCTCTACCGCGACGCGCGGACAATGGACGCTTTGCCCGACGAGAGCATCGACCTGGTCGTTACCTCGCCGCCCTACCCCATGATCGAGATGTGGGATCAAATATTTACGGAGATGGAGCCCACCATCGGCGGCGCCCTGGAAGAAGGGCGGGGGCAAGAGGCTTTTCAAGCGATGCACCGGGTGCTCGACGAGGTGTGGTTGGAGCTTTACAGGGTGATGAAACCGGGGGCGATCTGCTGCATCAATATTGGCGACGCTGTTCGGACGATCAAGCAGCGTTTTCAGCTCTTTTCGAACCGCTCGCGCATTCAAAGCAAGTTTACCGAGATCGGTTTTACCCTGCTGCCGGTGATCATCTGGCGCAAGCAGACCAATGCGCCGAACAAGTTCATGGGCTCAGGGATGCTCCCCGCCGGGGCTTACGTGACCCTGGAACATGAATATATCTTGCTCTTTCGTAAAGGCGGCAAGCGGACCTTCCCCTCGCCGGAGCAAAAGCGAAGGAGAAGAGAAAGCGGCTATTTCTGGGAAGAGCGGAACCGCTGGTTTTCCGATCTCTGGGACTTTAAGGGGGCCGGCCAGGAGCTGGGCGGGGTGAATTTAAGAAAGCGGAGCGCGGCCTACCCCTTTCTGCTGCCCTTTCGCCTGATCAACATGTACTCCGTGGCCGGCGATACGGTGCTCGATCCTTTTCTGGGCACCGCCACAACCACGCTGGCGGCGGCGGCCTGCGGCAGAAACAGCGCCGGCTGCGAGATCGATCCCGCCTTTGGCGAGCATATCAAGCAGCGGCTGCTGCAGGAAGGCAAAGAGGCGGGCTCTTATAACCGGCAAAGGTTAAGCGATCACTTAAAGTTTGTCCGCCGCTACACTGAGGAGAAAGGGCCTCTTAAATATATCAACCGCCACTACGGTTTCCCGGTGATGACGCGGCAGGAACGAGAGCTGAAGCTGCCCCTGGTCAAATCCCTGGAAGAGACAGGGGACGGCCGGTTCAGAGCCGCCTACATGCAACAACAGGGACGGTCCTGTTTGTTGCATGAGTTCTCCCGATAGGGTTTATTTTGTTTCCAGTAAAGCTTGGAGGGAAGGAGAGCGATGGCTCAAAAAAGAGGCGGGAAGTTAATCTGTTCCGGGGAGACGAAACGCAACCTGGCCGGCAAATTTCTGGCAACCGCTTCATTCTGCCTGGCCGGTGCATCATTGCTTCCATTGGCTGTACCTGCCGCTGCTGCAGAGAATAACACTTCCAATCAATATCATTTTCGCAAAGAGGATTATGCTGCGGCGGGGTGGGGAATGGAGCGAAGATCGCCATCTTCCTGTTCGCAGTTCTCAGAAGGGCAGTTTTTCAGGGGAAGGAAGCCCAATATCATTTTTATTATGGCCGACGATCTCGGCTACGGCGATCTGGGTTGCTACGGCCAGGAACAAATTCAAACCCCGTCGCTCGACAGGATGGCCGCTGAAGGGCTCAGGTTTACTTCCGCTTACGCCGGAGCGCCGGTCTGCGCTCCTTCGCGCAGCGCTTTGATGACCGGACTGCATACCGGCCATACTCGTGTTCGTGGAAATGCCAAGATCCCCCTGGAGGAGGGGGATACCACTGTGGCCGAGGTTCTTCAGGAGGCCGGATATACTACCGGCTTGGTTGGGAAATGGGGCCTTGGAGAAGACGGCTCTACCGGTATTCCCAACAAGAAGGGTTTTGATTATTTCTACGGCTATCTCAACCAGACACAGGCGCACAATTATTACCCCGAATTTCTGTGGAGAAACAGGGAGAAGGTCTTTTTAGAGAACAAAAAAGCATGGTGGGGCTTGGGCGCCTCCAGGGTCAAAGCAGAATACTCTCATGATATTTTAACAGAAGAAGCCTTAAGCTTTGTAGAAGAGAACAAAGAGGGCCCTTTTTTTCTCTACCTTGCCTACACGATCCCCCATGCCAACTCCGAAGCCAGAGACGGGATGGAGGTGCCCGATTACGGGATTTACGACGGTGAAGAGTGGCCCAATCCCCAGAAAGGCCATGCGGCCATGATCACCCGCATGGACCGCGACATCGGCTTGCTGCAGGCCCGGCTGCAAGAGCTGGGTTTGGCGCAAAACACGCTGCTCATCTTTACGAGCGATAACGGCCCGCACAAGGAAGGCGGCGCCGATCCTGATTTTTTCAGCTGCACCGGTCCGCTGACAGGGATAAAACGTTCGCTCCGCGAAGGCGGTATCCGGATGCCCGCTATCGCCTGGTGGCCCGGTACAATTGAACCGGGCCGGGTCAGCGATCATCCCTGGGCTTTCTGGGACATCATGCCCACCTTTGCCGGGCTGGCCGGGGCGAGCTCTCCGGATAATATCGACGGCATTTCTTTTGTCCCCGAGCTGCTGGGCTTTCCGGATCGGCAGGAAAAACATGAATTCCTTTACTGGGAGTTTCATCACGAGATCTGGGCTTCCAGCCAGGCCGTGCGGATGGGGCCGTGGAAAGCGATTCGCAGCAAGCCCGGCGCCCCCCTGGAGCTTTACAATCTGGAGATCGACTTGGCCGAGCAAAACGACGTGGCGTCGGAGCATGCCGAAATTGTATCTCAAATTGAAGAGTATCTGGAAGGAGCCCGCGAGGAATCAAAGGTCTGGCCCCTTCGTAAATTTAATCTTTTTGGTTTTCTCATCTCGCAGCTTTACAAATCTTACCCCAAGTAAGGCTGCGGTGATCGTGCAACAACAGGGACGGTCCTGTTTGTTGCACAAGCAGGGCGATTGAAGGCAAGAGGCCGCCTGCTGAAAGCTTGAGTTGGATATCCAAAGGAGGAGGGTGAAAAGAAGGGTGAAGATGATCGCGGTGGATGCGCTGACGGTGCAGTACGGGGAGCTCCGGGCAGTGGATCAGGTTTCCTTTAGCGTTTTCGAGCAGGAGATCTTCGGTATCGTCGGGCCCAACGGCGCCGGCAAGACTTCAACGGTGGAATGCATCGAAGGCCTGCGCCGGGCTCACAGCGGAAAAGTAAGCGTGAGCGGCCTGGATCCCTGGAAAGACAGGAAAAAGCTGTACGAGGTCATGGGGGTGCAGCTGCAGGATACCGCTTACCAGGACCAGGTGCGGGTAGGCGAGATCTGCGCTCTTTTTTCTTCCCTTTACCGCAGCCCCGTCCCTTACGGGGAACTGTTGGAGATCATGCAGCTCTCCGGCAAAGAGAAGGCCTTTGTGAGCAGCCTCTCCGGCGGGCAGCGGCAGAAGCTGGCCATCGTGCTGGCGCTGATCCCCAACCCGCGGATTGCTTTTCTCGATGAGCTGACCACGGGTCTCGATCCCCGGGCCCGCCACCAGATGTGGGATCTGCTGCTGCAGTTAAGAGAGCGCGGCCTGACCATTGTTTTGGTTTCGCATTACATGGACGAGGTGGAAGCGGTCTGCGACCGGGTGGCGATCATGGACCGCGGGCGGATGCCCGCTGTGGGCTCCGTGAGCGAGGTGATCGGCCGGTTTGCCCTGCACACGGAGATCTCCTTTCGCTCGTCCCTGGAGCGAACCGGGGGCCTGGAGGCGCTGCCCGGCGTGGTCTCGGTGGGGCGAAAGCGCAACCGGATCACGGTTCAGGGCCGCGGCGATGAAACCGTTCTGGCGGTGCTTGAGCACCTGCGGGACCGGGGGATCGATTATGCCGCCCTGGCGGTAAAACCCCCGGACCTGGAAGCGGTGTTTTTGAACCTGGTGGGCTACAGCCCTTCGGGAGAGAGCCCCCGGGCAGACGAGAAGGAGGTGCGCTGATGCGGGCGGCGCTGTTGAACCTGACCCTGCTGGAGATGAAGCTCTTTATGCGCAATTATATCAACATGTTTTTTTTACTGATCTTTCCCATGCTCATGCTGCTGCTCTTCGGCGGGATTTTCGGCAACGAACCCGAGGCCATGTTCGGCGGCTACGGCACCGTGGATATATCGGTGCCGGCCTATGCGGGGCTGATCATCTCGGTGACCGGGCTGATGAGCCTGCCGCTGACGCTGTGCCAGTACCGGGAGAAGAAGATCCTGAAAAGATTTCAAGCGACTCCGCTGAGCCCGATATATGTGGTGGTCTCGCAGATCAGCGTCCACCTGATCATGACTGTCGCGGGGATGCTGCTGCTCTTTATTGTCGCCAAGGTGGTGTTTGACCTGCAGTTCGTGGGCCGGGTGCTGCCGGTAACGGCGGTCTTTCTCTTCTCCACGCTGAGCATCTTCTCGCTGGGCTTCCTGGTGGCCGCGGTGGCGCCAAATATGCGGGCGGCCACGGCGATCGCCTACCTGATCTATTTTCCCATGCTTTTCCTGACGGGGGCGACGATTCCCATCGAGCTGATGCCGGAGCTGATGCAGAAGATCGCCGCTGTTCTGCCGGTGACCCACGTGGTCAAGGCGATGAAGGCGGTCTGGCTGGGCGAGACGGCCGCTTCGGTATACCCCAGCCTGCTGATTCTGGCGGGGTTCATGCTGGTCTGCCTTACGCTGTCGCTCAAGTTTTTCCGGTGGGAATAGCGCGGCCGGTTAAATTTTTGCCCGGTATTTTTGATGGAAGCCTCGCCTTGATGCGTGAGATCCTTCGGGCTTCGCCCTCAGGATGACCGAGAAGGAAGCCCAGAGCCCCTCCCTGTCACTGCTACGAATACTCACCTTAAAAAGACATGCTTAAATAGGGTGACTCTTTCAGCACCCTCTGTATTGTTCGCCTATATGTATGTTTTAGGTGGCTACTGAAACGGGAAGCGGCACACCTAGCTCCGTTAGTTTTTTAAGATAATACCTGGCTTTCTTTTCTGTGTTAAATTTACTGTAATAATCGCTACCTAAATCTTTAAAGGGAACGCCATCTTTTAGCATGTGGTAGATGGCAATGAGCATGGAATGAGCTACTGCAACAGTCGCCCTGTTTTTGCCTCGTCGAATAACCAAACGTTGATACTGAGCATAGAAGAAGCTATTTTTGTTTTTTTGAGCGGACTTTGCACATTGAATGAGAGTGCTTTTTAAGTATTTGTTGCCCTTGTTGGTTCTTCCGCTTTTACGTTTCCCGGCACTTTCATTATTCCCGGGGCATAACCCCGCCCAAGAAGAAATGTGTGCAGCAGAAGGAAAACGGTTCATATCAACTCCTATTTCCGAAAGAATCACTTCCGCACTACGCTTACCGATGCCCGCTATTTTATCAATTTCTTCGATGGCCTTTGTATAATGCTTCATATGCTCGTCAATAATTCTATCCATATCCCCAATTCGCTTAGTCATATCATCAATGTGATCCAAAATTGCTCTTACAAGTTGCTTTTGTATTGATGATAAAACACCATCCATAGCTTTAAGGAGTTGTTCCTTTTTTGAGCGCATGGAATGATGGATAAAATCATCAATATTGTCTGGATTGATTTCACCGAATAGAGCTTGTTCAATTAGCCTACGGCTACTTACTCCAGTCAGATTGGATACAAAAGAACTTAGTTTGATGTTGGCTCCTTCCAGAGTTTTTTCCAAGCGATTAAGTTCCCTGGCGCGTTCTTCAACTAAACTTTTCCGGTAACGGACAATTTCCCGTAACTCGCGCTGTTCTCTATTGGGGATAAAGCTAGCTTTTAAAAGGCCATGCTGTAACAGTTGAGCAATCCATTCCGCATCTTTAATATCAGTTTTGCGACCAGGTAAGCTTTTCATATGACGGGCGTTAACGACAATAACATCAAGACCTAGCATCTCTAAAATATTGTAGATCGGTTTCCAGTAGGCTCCTGTGCTTTCCATAGCAACTTTTTGGCAATCGTTTTCAAGAAGCCAGTTGCCAAGCTCCTTGATACTACATGTGAGGGTCTCAAACTTACGGAGCTCTGCTGTTTTCCCGTTTCTAAAGCAGGCCACTATAAGTTTTTTGTGTACATCGATCCCACAACAACGCTCATAAACAGTTTGCATAAGATGTTTCTCCTTTGCACTAGATTATGGCGTACCCCTGCTATTTTAGCTACATTGCTACACGTCTTTTAAAGACAATATGTGGTGCTGCCGCAGGGGTAATTTCAAATTCTGAGTCGACCTCAATGTGACAGTGACAGTCGAACTCTTGCCAGTACAATTTTAACGTAAATGGCTAACATGTAAAGCAGTATTCGTTTACCGTGGTGTGGGCAACACGTGAAAATTCTGAGCAAAGCGAAGAGTCTCGTCCGGCCGGGCGGCGGACAGAAAGAAAGACCGGGGTTTTCTATAGAAAGCTTCGCATCAAAACGCGAGATCCTTCGGGCTGCGCCCTCAGGATGACAGGAAAACCCAAAAGGTGACAGGGGGACGTACCTACTGTCACCTTTTTTGCCTGAGTTGGCCGGCGCGGGTAAAAGGGGGCCTCCCCTTACTGCGTGAGATCCTTCGGGCTGTGCCCTCAGGATGACTGCAAAGGGGTTCCCAGGATGACCGAAAAGGAGGCCCTGGGCTCCCTACTTGCCACCCTGAGCCTCCAACACTGTCACTCTATCTCCAGGTTTTGAAGGTAGATTCTTTAAATAGCTCTGTTAATCAGCCTTTTACCTCCTGTGGGAGGGTACAAGGATATAG
>JAAZIE010000311.1 GCA_012510305.1 Bacillota bacterium
AAAAAAGCAACTCCCCGGGCATGCTCGGCGACGATACGCAGGAGTGCCTTATCTGCGCCGGTGCCGCCGGAGGGGGCCGCCAGGGCGGCAAAATGTTCACAGAGCGGGCGAAATAGATCGGTATCATAAAAGGTGGCCACCCCCTGCAGCGCCGTGGCCAGCCGCTCCAGGCCGGCACCCGTATCGATGTTCTTTTGCTTCAGGGTAGTGAGCTCCCCGTCCGGTTCGCGGTTGAACTGGGTAAAAACAAGGTTCCAGATCTCCAGGTAGCGATCGCAGTCGCAGCCGGGAAGGCAGTGTTCGTCCTTGCAGCCCAGTTCGGGACCGAGATCGTAGTAGATCTCGGAGCAGGGACCGCAAGGGCCTGTCCCGATCTCCCAGAAATTATCCTCTTTCCCCAGGCGGACAATGCGCCCGGCGGGGATACCGATCTGCTCGTTCCAGATCTGAAAAGACTCGTCATCTTCTTTGTAAATGCTGATCCAAAGCTTCTCTTCAGCCAGTTGGAAAACGTCGCGGATCAGCTCCCAGGACCAGGCGATGGCCTCTTCTTTGAAATAGTCGCCGAAGGAAAAGTTCCCCAGCATCTCAAAAAAGGTGGCATGGCGGCCCGTTTTGCCCACCTGCTCGATGTCGTTGGCGCGCACGCACTTCTGGCAGGTGGCTATCCGGTTATGCGGCGGTTTTCTTTCTCCGGTAAAATATGGTTTCAAGGGGGCCATCCCCGCACCCACCAGGAGCAGCGTGGGATCATCCTGGGGGACCAAGGAAAAACTGGGCATCACCAGATGCCCTTTGCCGGTAAAAAAATCAAGAAAAGTAGCGCGAATATCGCTGCTGTGCATCTGCATTTTTATCTGCAACCCCCTCTTAAGATCAACGCAATTATATCTTTCAGCCGTAAAAGTGTCAATCATAGGAAAAGGGCTGTGTGTTTAACCTGGAGTCAGGGGGACGGTGACTTTGGCTCACAGGAAACTATCCGTTTAATGTAGGTTTTCACACTGGTGCGGGCGGGGCATGCCCCGCCCCTACAATTTTGTACGATACTTCCACGTTCAAATTGACAGCACCAACCCGTAAATGTGGGTGAATTGCACGATGGCCGGTGGGTAATATGAGACAGGCACCTTTTAACCACACCGAAATCGTAAACCTTCGTAGGGGCGACCCATGGGTCGCCCGGGCCGGGTACCGCCGGGCAAACAGTTAGCGCCGGAGCACAAATGAAACCGCGGGTAAACCCGGGCTGGGCATACCCCGCCCTAAAATATGCCAATTATGTGAGGCCGGGCGGTATTATCTCAGCGGCCCCGCCAGAGCGCAAGCAGGTGCGTTCCCAGGATGCGCAGGACCAGCGCCACCGGAACCGCCAGGAGAAGACCGGCAAAACCAAAAAGCTTGCCGCCCAGCAGCAGCGCCAGGATAATGACCAGCGGATGAAGGCGGGCGCTGCGTCCCAGGATCACCGGCGCAATTAGTTGGCACTCCACCTGCTGAACGATGATCATGAGCAGGATCACCTTCAGGGAAAGCAGCGGCGCGTCAAAAAAGGCGACCACCCAGGCCGGGAGCGCCCCGAGAACGGGCCCGATATAGGGGATCAGGTTGGTCACCCCGGCGAAGAGAGCCAGCACCAGGGGAAATTTTACCCTCAAAAAAAGCAGGCCGCCATAGGTGAGCAGGGCCACAACGAGGCTCACCAGCAGGCTGCCCCGGATAAAGGAGCCCAGCGCGCAGTTGATCTCCTCCGCTGCGGCAACGACAAAGCGGCGAAAAGGAGGCGGGAAGGTGTAGAGCACCCCTCTTTTGAAAGCCTCC
>JAAZIE010000312.1 GCA_012510305.1 Bacillota bacterium
CACTTTTCATCGGAAATAGGGCCTTCGCCGGTTTTTGGCGTCTACAAGCTGATCAAGAAAAGAGAACAGGAAGGGCTGCATAAAAAGAAAATATTGGAAGAGATCATGGAGACCTTTGGTGATCGGAACCCGGAGGTAAATGTACTCTACAAAAAGCGCACCAAGTGCTGCGAGAGGAACCCCGAAATTCCGGGAGAGGGTTGAACCGGCGTTTACAAGTCGCTGCAGAACAGGGCACAAGAGAGGAAGGAAAACAGAAATGAGCATGTTTTGCTATCAATGCCAGGAAACAGCAAGGGGCACCGGCTGCACCACCCGCGGTGTCTGCGGAAAAAAGGAAGAGCTGGCCGGGCTCCAGGATCTGCTCATCTATACGCTTAAAGGTATAGCCGAAATTGTGGTTAAAGGAAAACCCGATCCCGGCGAGATGGAAGAGATAAACCATGAAGTGCTGAGCAGCCTGTTCATGACCATTACCAATGCCAACTTTGATGAGGGCTCCTTTGAGGCCCAGATCACAAAAATGATTGCTTTGAGAGATGAGCTGAAGGGCTCTCTTTCCCTGAAAGGGTTGCACGATGCCGCCGCATTCCAGGTGTCCACGCGGGAATCCATGCTGAAGAAAGCCGCCGGGATCGGAGTGCAGGCCACCGCAGACGAGGATGTGCGCTCCCTGCGCGAGATGATCACCTACGGTTTGAAGGGGATGGCCGCCTACGCCGAGCACGCAAAAAATATAGGGAAAGAGAACCTGGAGATAAACGCCTTCATCTACGAGGCGCTGGCGGCGGTGCTGGATGATTCGCTCTCAGTTGAAGATCTGGTGGCGCTCACGCTTAAAACCGGGGAATACGGGGTCAAGGCGATGGCTCTTCTTGACGAAGCGCACCGCTCCCGTTTTGGAAACCCGGAGATGACCCAAATTAATATTGGCGTGAGAAAAAATCCGGCCATCCTCATCTCCGGCCACGACCTCACCGACCTGGAGCAGCTGCTGGAGCAGACCGCCGGCACCGGCGTCGATGTTTACACTCACAGCGAGATGCTCCCGGCCCACAGCTATCCTGCTTTCAAAAAATATGATCACTTTGCCGGCAACTACGGCGGCGCCTGGTGGAAACAGCGTGAAGAGTTCCCTTCTTTCCGCGGACCCATCCTCTTTACCACCAATTGTATTGTCCCGCCCAGGAGTGAGGAGGTGAGGGCCAGGATTTTCACCACCGGTGCCACCGGCTATCCGGGATGCAAGCATATCGAGCCGGAGGATCGGGGCAAAAAGGACTTTTCAGAAATCATCGCCCTGGCCAAAACGCTGCCTCCTCCCCAGGAGATTGAAAAGGGGACCATTACCGGCGGCTTTGCCCACAACCAGGTCCTGGCCCTGGCCGACCAAATCGTTGATGCTGTTAAAGAAGGGGCAATTAAAAAATTCTTCGTCATGGCCGGCTGTGACGGGCGGATGAAGATCCGGCAGTACTACACCGATTTTGCCGGGAGGCTGCCGCGGAATACGATTATTCTCACCGCGGGTTGCGCCAAGTACCGCTACAACAAGCTCGATCTGGGCATGATTGGCGGTATCCCCCGTGTGCTCGACGCCGGGCAGTGCAACGATTGCTATTCGCTGGCGGTAATCGCGCTCAAGCTAAAAGAGCTTTTCGGCGTTGATGAGATCAACGAGCTGCCCATCGCCTACAACATCGCCTGGTACGAACAGAAAGCGGTGATCGTCCTCCTGGCGCTGCTCCACCTGGGGATCAAAAATATCCACCTCGGCCCCACCTTACCGGGATTTCTCTCACCCCATGTCGGCAAGGTCCTGATGGAGCAGTTTGGCCTGGCCGGCATCGGCACCGTGGACGAAGATATCGAGCTCTTTATGGCCCGGTAAGGCGGGTATTTCTACCGCGATCACCCTTTTGAATATTAAGGGGCTGTTCCCCCGGGGAGCAGCCCACTTTTCATGCCGGGGAGCAGCCCATGATTTTGCGCTCCCCTTTCTGTTTGCCGGGTTTTACGATAAAATCAGTAAGCATCGGGCAATAGGGTAAAAGAACAGGAGACGCAGATTAATTGAAACGAGGTTGTGAAAATGTTTAGTCCCTATTTATGGCTTTTGAGCATCGGGCATCTCACCGTTGATTTATGCCAGGGCGCCCTCCCCATCC
>JAAZIE010000313.1 GCA_012510305.1 Bacillota bacterium
CTGACGCCGCTGTTGGCAAAAAGCTTGGATTTAAACTATTCCCAGGTGGGCCTGGTGGCGCTGGCTTTCACCTTCAGTTCAGCCATTATCCAGCCCCTTTTCGGGGTGTTGAGCGATCGCCGCGGCATGCCCTGGCTGATGCCCCTGGGACTGCTGCTATCCGGGGCCGGGCTGGCCCTGGTGGGGATAGTGCCCACCTTCGGGCTTTTGCTGGTCGCGGTGCTTCTCAGCGGCATCGGGGTGGCCGGATACCATCCCGAGGGTTCGAAGATGGCCCATTATGTCAGTGAAGACGAAAAAGCCGGTGCCTCCATGTCCATATTTTCGGTGGGGGGAAATCTCGGTAACGGCCTCGGCCCCATTCTGGCCATTTTCGTCCTCAGTTTTGCCGGGTTAAAATCGGTTCATTACATCATGATCCCGGGGATAGTGGTGGGGCTGCTATTTGCTTATTTCCTGCCCCGGTTCAAGGGTATCCTGGTAAAGAATATGACCGTCGATAAAAAAGACCCATTGCAAAGCACCGGTAACAACAAAAACAGAACGGGCAGCCTCATCTTTCTCATGCTCTTCGTAACCGTGAGATCGTGGGTTCAGGCCGGCCTGGTCTATTTTATCCCCTTTTATTACCAGGATCTAACCGGTTTTTCCGCACCGGAATACCTGGTCAGCACCTTCTTGATTGCCGGCGCCGCGGGGACAGTGCTGGGCGGGCCCTTTGCCGATCGTTTTGGCGGACGCAACGGGCTTTTGCTATCGATGATCATCTCCTTGATCACGGTGTATCCCTTTCTGCATCTCCAGGGCAACCTGCTCATTCCCCTGCTGGCCTTTGTTGCCGGGGCTGCGCTGATCTCTTCTTTCTCCACCACGGTGGTTTTTGGACAAAGGCTCTTGCCGAACAACATCGGTCTCGCTTCGGGGCTGCTGCTGGGCTTTGGCGTGGGAATGGGCTCCGTTGGGGTAACCCTGCTCGGCGTCATCGCCGATTATGCCGGCCTCCCTTTTACCATGAACATCATCTGCCTGCTTCCCGTGTTGGGAATTATTTTTGCCCTGGTTCTGCCGGACATCAGGGCGGGTCAATCCGTTACCGGGGCTTAAAAAGATCCCCGCCCGCGTAATCCGATCTACATTTAGAAGATTCACCCCTGCAGGAATTATCAAAATCGTGGAGAACATTAACCGGAGAAGCGACACCACTAACAACCGCTTGGCCTGTTTTACGGCTTTGCATAAAGAAAACGGTGTCGTAAAAAGGAGGGTAAAGATTGAGTAAGTTCTGGTTAAAGAGTTACGAGCCCGCTGTTCCGCACGAGATCGACTATCCCGAGGTGTCTCTCTACGAAATGTTCAAATTGACCGCGGAACGTTTTCCCGACAACAAGGCCGTCTCTTTCATGGGAGGCGAACTGACCTACCGGGAACTGCTGGCGCAGATAGATGCTTTTGCCGCCGCCCTGCAGGGGCTGGGTGTCAAGAAAGGTGACCGCGTGGCGATCCATTTGCCCAACTGTACGCAGTTCCCCATCGCTTCCTATGCCGCCCATGCCATCGGTGCCATCGTGGTTCCCTGCAACCCCATGTACGTCGCCCGCGAGCTGGCTTACCAGCTCAACGACTCCGGCGCTGAGACCATTATCACCATGACCCGTTTCTATGAGCTGGTCAAGGAGATCCAACCGGAATGCAAGCTGAAAAACATCATTGTGACCAATATCAAGGATTACTTCCCGGGGATGCTGCGCTTCCTTTACACCGTCGCCAAGGAGAAAAAAGAGGGCGACCGGGTGAAGGTTGCCGCCGACGATTACCTTTTTCTTGATCTGATCAAGGCCCACCACGGGGAAAAACCGCAGCCGGTGAAGGTGCTCCCCACAGACAGGGCCATCTACATGTATACCGGCGGCTCCACCGGCGTGGCCAAGGGGGCGGTCTTGCATCACCGCAACCTTCTGGCCAACGCCCTGCAGGTAAAGGCCTGGTGTACCGACTTTACAGAGGGCGAGGAGGTCCTTCTGGCGGTGCTGCCTTTCTTCCACAGTTACGGGATGACCATCGCGATGAATATGCCTCTTTTTTCCGGCAGCAAGGTGGTGCTGCTGCCGCGCTTTGTCCTTGCCGATGTGCTTAAAACTATTGACAAGGAGAAGCCCACCCTCTTTCCCGGGGTGCCCACCATGTACGTGGCGATCAACAATGCCCCCGAACTGCAAAAGCACGATATCAAGTCCGTGAGAATCTGTATCAGCGGGGCCGCCCCGCTGCCGGTGGAGGTGCAGCGCCAGTTTGAAAAGATCACCGGCGGCAAGCTCATCGAAGGGTACGGCCTGTCGGAGGCCTCGCCGATCACCCATGCCAACCCCGTCTACGGCAAAAGCATGGCCGGCAGCATCGGCCTCCCCTTCCCCGACACCGAGGTAAAAATCATGGATATCGAAACCGGTGAAAAGGAGTTGCCCATCGGCGAGGTCGGCGAGATGTGCATCCGGGGTCCCCAGGTGATGGAATGCTACCATAACATGCCCGAAGAGACGAAGCAGTGCCTGCGCGGCGATTGGCTTTATACCGGCGATATCGCCAAGCTGGACGAAGAGGGTTATACCTACATCGTCGATCGGAAAAAAGATATGGTCATCGCCGGCGGCTATAATATCTATCCGCGTGATATTGAAGAGGTACTCTTCACCCATCCGAAAATACTGGAAGCCGCCGTGGCCGGGATCATGGATCCCTACCGCGGTGAAACCCTGAAAGCCTATATCGTCCTCAAGGAAGGAGAGCAGATGACCGAGGAAGAGGTTATCGACTTTTGCAGAGACAGCCTCGCAGCATACAAGGTGCCCAAGCTGGTCGAGTTCCGTGCGGAGCTGCCTAAAACCATGGTCGGGAAAGTGCTCCGCCGCATCCTTCGCGAGGAAGAAGATAAAAAAGCGGCCGAGTAAGGCGGCCGGCAGGATAAAACTAAAAGGGGCCGCCCCATCGGGGCGGCCCCTTTGCATCTTGTTCCGGCGGAAAAGTTTCGCTAGACCTCCTGGGCGTCCCCCATGAGAAATTCGATCATCAAGTGCTTGACCGCGCCGAAACGGTACGGTCTTTTCAGCCCCTTTTGGGCGCGCACCGGGGGATCGCTTTCCGGCGGGGCGCCCTCCAGCACGCGGCGGTAAAGCTCCAGGGCTTCGCTCCTTTGGCCGAGGAGATCGCGGCAGCGGCCCTGCCAGAGCGCCACCAGGGCCTGCCGGTAGCTGCTGTTGAACGGTTTTTCCGCCTGCATGAACTTGTCGAGCGCTTTCTGCACGGCGCCCTTTTTCAGATAAAAAAGGCCCAGGACAAAAGCGTAGATCGGCTCCTTTTCATCGAGGCGGCAGGCCTCCTCCAGGTGAGCGATTGCTTTATCCTCAGCGAGCTCATCAAAAGCCTGGTAGGCCAGGGCATACTGGCGCAGCGCCGGATAGCCGGGGCTGTGGAAATAGGGGTTTCCGGGAACGCTCCCCAGCCTCCCCTCCTCGCCCCTGCGCAGCGCCTCGATATCGAAGCCCACGTAAGCGGGGGTGGTGTTGGCCGGCGCCGGCCCCAGGGCCACCCAGACCCTCTGCTTGTCGGGTTCCATCACGGCGCTGGTGACATTGTGTACCGCCGAGACGGTATTGCCCAGCGGCCGTTCCATTTCGGAGAGGGGGTCGTAATGATCGCCCAGCATCTTCGCCATCAGTGCGGGGTCGATGGAGCCGGCGCTTTCCTCCAGCAGCCGGCGCATCCGGATGAGGCGGGCATGGTTATGCTCCAGGAGGCCGTGGCCCGGGACATACTCTGTTTCTTGCATCCGCGGGCTCAAATAGCAGTTGGCGTAGCAGAGCCAGGGCTTGCCTGTTTCGGGGCGGATCACTTCGTAACCGCCGGCGTTGGTCTCGATGATCACCGCCTCTTTCTCGGCGGCGCTTCCCACCACCACGGTCCAGCCGGAGGTGGAGGGCTGCCGGCTGATTATCTTGACGGCATCGTCGATATTGCGGGCGCAGGCGGCGATCTCGTTGGTGAGGGAGATAATCTGCCGCCCCCGCCTGTTGATCTCTGTGCTGAAGTTCTGGTGAGTGGAGACGGTCAGCCCCTCTGAGTTGAACGCGGTGATCCCCTCGATGGGGATACCGGCGCTGCTGATGGAAACAAAGGGGATCTCCCCCGGGCCGGGCTCGGCAACGAGCACGATCGCCTGATCGATCCACTTGTCCCCCGTGAAAAAGTCCAGGTTGCGCCCGAAGAGCATATCGCCCTCCGGAGTCGCCTCACCCCAGGCCACCAAGCTGGAGCAGCCCATGCCGCTGCCGGTTACCGGCGGCAGCAGCGGCAGCTTTGCCCCCTGCATCTTGAACAGCCAGCCCAGGCAATAGTTGTAAGCGTCCGCCACGGCGGCGGCACATTTAAGCTCCTCGTAGCTGACGGCTGAACCGACGCCCTCACAGTAACCTTTCAAGAGCTCCCGGTCCCGGGGCAAGAACCGTTTTTCCCGGATTCCGGGTTTTATGACCAGCTTGTCAATGAGGAAAGCCAGGGTGTGCCGCACCGCTTTGGGCGCTCCCGGCATCATGTGGGCGGTTTTGATCCGCCAAAAATTGCGATAGAAATCCAGGCTTCCCGCCAGCGCCTCCTGCCCCAGCTCCCGGGCATGCTGCAAGGAGCGCTCGTAGGGACCGCCGGCGACCTTGACCACACGTACCTTCTGCGAATGGGACATTCTTGTTCGCCCCCCCTTCTAAAAATAGAATATTGGAAAATATATGTTAGAATTCTCAATTGCCGGGTCAAATTCCTTTAAGAGCGGTTTAGACAGGTTCTAAAGGAGCGCTGCGATGCCGGTGCTTTCTTTCAGGATCTGTTCACCCTGCTCCGGGACAACCTCCAGAAGGACAAACCGTAGAAGATAATGGCGGTGCCGGCCAGTATGAGGATGCTCATTAGGGGCGTGATCTCATGGCCGCCCAAGAGATAGGTCATCCCCATGAACTCTTTAAAACCGTCGACATAGCTTTCATCGGCCATTTTAAAAGCAATGCGCAGGGGCTCCTCCATCAGGGTCTGCCTGAAAAGGGTGGCGGCATGCGATGGCGGAAAGAGTTTGATCACCGTTTGCACCGATTCCGGCAGGGCTCCGAGGGGCAGGATTACCCCGGTCAAAAAACCGATGAGGGTGCCGATTACGGTTGAGGCTGTGGCGAAGGACTGGTGGGTTTTAAAAAAGGAGACGATGAAGCAGACGAGCGCCGTGTTTGTCATCGTGGAAAGAAAGATCAGCCCCAGGATCTTCAGGGCGGGAAGGGGCTGGACCCAGTGGCCGCCCTTCAGCACGATATATATCTCCGAAAGAGCGAAGGTGATCAGCGTCATGATTACGCCGATGATCAGGGCGCTGCCCAGGTAGCTCCGGGTCAAGCCGCTCCTTTTGACCGGCGAGGCATAAAAATCTTTATCTATTTTCTTTACCTTGTCGTCGATGAGAACGCCGAATGATCCCATCGTCGTTGTCAGCGAAGCGACGGCGAGAAGCCCCGATATGATCCAGGTGTTCATCAGAAAATCTATAGCGGGGAGATCGCGCGAGTAGCTGTCAAGCCAAACATCGCCTAAGAATACCGCGTACAGGGCGATGATAATGAAAACTGCCAGCAGGGAGAAAAATACCGCTCCCCGGTCGCGGAAATAGAGCTTGAGGTTGCGCTTTAAAAGCAAGCTCATTGGACCAACCCCTCCCCCACGATATTGATAAAGGCATCGTCCATCGTCCCCTGAAGGACCTGGAAACCGCTGATGCAGCCCCTGCAACTCTCCAGTACGGGTATGGCCGCCATCGTCTCTTTCAATTTTACAATGTACTCGCCACCTATCGTCTCGAAGCCGAGCTGCAGATCACACAATTTCTGCCGCAGCAGCGCCTCGTCCGCAGCGAACAGCCGCAGGGTGTCAGAAGTATAACGTGTTTTCAGCTCGGCCGGCGTGCCCCTGGCCACGATTTTGCCGCGGTCAATGACGATCACATAATCCGATCCGGCGGCCTCCGCCATGTAGTGTGTGGTCAGAAAAAGGGTCATCCCCTGATCGAGCTGCAACCTTCTAATCGTGTTCCAGATGTTTTTCCTTGTTTGCGGGTCAAGGCCGGTGGTGGGCTCGTCGAGAAAAAGGATCCGGGGTTTCTGAACCAGGGCCCGGGCGATGTCGGTCCGGCGCCGCTGGCCCCCCGAGAGTTTGCCGTAAGGGCGGCCGGCAATCTCACCAAGCCCGGTCGCCCGGATCGCTTCGTCCACGGCCCTTCGAATCTTTTTTCTGTCTGCCGTGTAAAGCCCGGCCCTGGCGGTAAGGTTTTCGCGCACGGTAAGCAGATCGTCGAGCACATGATCCTGGAACACGATGCCGGTGATCTCCCTGATTTTCTGGCTCTCCCGGCGCAGATCATAACCACCGATGAC
>JAAZIE010000314.1 GCA_012510305.1 Bacillota bacterium
GCCGTCCGGTGAACCGCTTCACCCATATTCACCGCTCCACGGAAGATCTGATCAACAAGGTCAAGCTGCAGCGTCTTCTGGGGCAGCAGACAGGAACCTGTTTTCAGCGCTGCGTGGGTCTGGATGCGCTCAATGTATAAACGCTATAATAAAAGTGATCCAAAAATGAGGGAAACGCCAGGAAAAAAGTGATCCACTTCTACTAAAAACCTGTATAGTCAGAAAAGAAAGAAGATGGCTTTACAGGAGGAGAAAGGATGGCTATAGAGGTGGATATTTACGAAAAGATCAGGTATTTGTATGAGCGGGAAGGGCAATCACAAAGAGCGATTGCCAAGATTCTTGGTGTTTCCCGAAACACGGTTAAAAAATATTGTAAGGGCAGTCAGGTGCCCTGGGAAAGACAGGGCGTGAGCGGTCGGCGTCGGTATGTTATCACCGGAGAAGTCTTAGAATTTATAAAAGAGTGCCTTGCTGCGGATGAAGAAGAAGATATTAAGAAACAGGCTCATACGGCCAAACGGATTTATGATCGCCTTGTGGAAGAAAAACACTTTACCGGAGGCGAATCAACGGTGCGAAAGATTGTAGCAACGTTAAAAGAAAAACAGCGGAATGTGTTTGTACCGCTCTCGTTCGATCCTGGTGAAGCAATGCAAATTGATTGGGGACAGGCCGTTGCCTATCTTGCCGGCAAAAAAACCAAAGTAAACATATTTTGCATGCGTGAATGTTACAGTGCTGATATTTTCTGCATCGCCTTTTATCGTCAGAACGAAGAGAGTTTTTTTGAAGCCCATATCCATGGCTTCGAGTATTTTACAGGTATTCCGCAGCGTCTTATCTTTGACAATGCAAAAGTAGCGGTAAAGGAAGGCTTTGGGACTCACGCTGTGATGCAGGACCGCTACAAGGCTCTGGCTGCCCACTATGCTTTTAAGGTTGACTTTTGCAATATTTCAGCCGGGCATGAGAAAGGCCTCGTTGAAGGCCTTGTGGGTTGGGCGAGGCGTAATATTTTTGTTCCTCTGCCCAGAGTTGAGACAATAGATGAATTGAACGGGGAAATTCTTCGCCGGTGCCTCCAGTACCGCCAGCATAAAATATTTGGCCGGACTCAAGTAGTGGGTGAAATGGCGCTTACATCGCAGGCCAGGATGAGCTTACTGCCAAAGTACCGTTATGATCCGAGCAAGACCGTTACTGCAAAGGTAGACGATTATTCCACAGTGAGGTTTGATCGCAACAATTATTCGGTGCCAATTGGATATGCCGGAAGAGAAGTCAGTGTCAAAGGCTACGGTAACGAGCTGGTCATCTTTTACCGCAACACCGAAATTGCCAGATATCCGCGCTGTTACGAAAAGGGCAAAACGGAGTACCGTTTAGAGCACTATCTGGATTTAATTGAAAGACGCCCCCGCAGTGTTTTTAACGCCAGGCCGGTGAAAGACAACGTATCCGCCAAACTTTTAGAAATTGGCCGACGGCTGAGCGGACCGAAAGAGATGGTCAGACTGCTCAGGCTCTGTGTTGATTACGGAGAAGACAAGGTCTTAGCAGCCGTTAACCGTATTGGAACCTTTGAACTGTCAATTGAGCAGGTGTGTGCATATCTGATACCGGTTAGCGATTCCCCCAAACTTTACTCCGGGCTGGATGTAGCGGTGACAAAACCGCAATTTGATAAGTATGATGCCCTGGTAGACAGGAGGGCGGCA
>JAAZIE010000315.1 GCA_012510305.1 Bacillota bacterium
ATAATTCCAGCAACGTTCTCGATGAAATGAGATTTGTCGGTGATCAATTGAGCAGATGGAGATTATGGAGCTAAGGAGAGGTAAAATAAAAGAATAAGGCCTCAAGGTTGCAGATAACCGCCGTTTACAGGTACAATACTTAGTATTCCCCTGAAGCGGCCTTTACAAAAGCGCTAAAACCCCGCTTTCAGATAATAAGTAATTATGATCCCATCTTTCTTTTTAGGGCAACTGTCTGCTTCCGCCGCCTGCTCCCCACGCGGGCAGTTAGAGGCTCATTACTCCTGTTCTCTTTTTATTTGATTCTTTTGCGCTTCATTCCTGTTTTCAGCAACGGCCCCGGGAAAGGTTGAATTAATTTTGAAGCGGCAGGGTTAAGCGCTCTGCGGTTGAATAGATCGTAGAGGTGATTCCATGAACAAGATACTGGCAATTTCAGCAAGCCCACGCCGCAACGGAAATAGTGAACTGGCCCTGCGCGCGTTTTGCCACGCCGCCGAGGAAAACGGCATCTCCGTAGAGCTGATCCGCCTTCAGGAGCTCCGCCTGGAACCCTGCCGCGGTTGCGAACTCTGCGAAGCGGACGGCATCTGTGTGGTCAAAGATAAAATGCAGCCCCTTTATGAGAAAGTGGCGACTGTGAAAGGCCTTGTCCTGGCCACACCGATATATTACGGCTCCCTATCGGCACAGCTGAAAATATTTATGGACCGCTTCCAGAGCTGGTGGCAGGCCAAATACCGCCTCAACAGACCCTTTGTCCACCTGGATGATGGGAAAATAGGCTATATCATCAGCGTCGGTGCTCTGCAAAGACCCGACTTTGCCGATAATGCAGTGTCCATCGCCAAGGTGTTTTTCCACAGCATCAACTACAATTTCGGTGGTAACCTCAGCCTGCAGGGCCTCGATCGCAAAGGTGAGATCAATGATAATCCCGCAGCGCTGGTGAAAGCATCCCGCGCCGGAAAAGAATTTATCGGCAGATATATGCTTTAGTTCCCGGACTTTGCGATCATCTCTTCAGCCAGGCGCACAATATTGGCCACCGTGAAGCCCATCTGCTCCATCATCAGAGCACCGGGCGCCGAAGCGCCGAAGCCGCTCAGGCCGACGATGCGGCCCCGGGCGCCGGCGTAGCGCTCCCAGCCTAGCGGAGAAGCCGCCTCCACAACGAGGCGGTTTTCAATGCCGTCCGGCAAGATCTGTTTCCGGTAGCTCTCCTCCTGCCTCTCGAAAAGCTCCCAGCTGACCATGCTCACTACACGAACCGAGCGGCTCTTCTCTTCGAGCACGGCCGCAGCCTGAAGGGCAAGAGAAACTTCGGAACCGCTGGCGATAATGATCAGATCGGCGGACCCGCTTTTTTCCGGAGCGACCACATAAGCCCCTTTGAACGCCTCCCGGCCGCTTTTCGGCAGCTGGGGGAGGCCCTGGCGTGTCAGCACCAGCGCCGTAGGGCCCTCTGTCCGGGTTAAGGCATGGAGCCAGGCCGCCGCCGTCTCCCGGCCGTCGGCCGGACGGAGCAGATCGAGATTGGGGATGGCTCGCAGAGTGGCCAGATGCTCCACCGGCTGATGCGTCGGTCCGTCTTCGCCAACAGCAATGCTGTCATGGGTGAAAACGTAGATTGCCGGCGCCCCCATCAATGCAGCCAGTCTGAGCGACGGTTTCATATAATCGGAGAAAACAAAAAAAGTGGACCCAAAGGGACGCAACCCGCCGTGCAAAGCTATTCCCGACAGGATCGTGCCCATGGCATGCTCGCGCACGCCGAAGGCGATATTATTACCCCGGGGGTTGTCTTTCTGAAAA
>JAAZIE010000316.1 GCA_012510305.1 Bacillota bacterium
CACTCTGCCCGAGGAGCCCACCGCAGAGCTGGGGGAGTTTATCGGCTATCTTATCGGGGACGGGAGTTTCAATTTTAACCGGCGAGGCACGGGGCGGGTTATATTCTGCGTCGCTGATGATGAGCCTACAGTGAGGGAACGGATCGTCAGCCTGGGGAAAAGGCTTTTTACCCTGGAGCCGCTACCGAACAAAAAACCCGGCGACGGAAGCACCAACCTGTACTATAATTCCACCGTGCTCGCGCACTGGTTGCGCCATATCGGTGTGGAGAAAATCTCATCCATGGATGTGGAGGTGCCGGAGATAGCCTTTCGCGCCGGCAGGTCTTTTGCCCTTGGTTTTTTGAGAGGGCTCTTTAGCGCCGACGGGACCATCTCCAGGGAAGGTTATATCTCTTTCTCTTCCGTCTCCCGGAAACTTGTTGAGGGGGCCAAAGAGCTGCTGCTGTCCCTCGGTGTTCCCACAAGGACCTGGGTAAACGAGAACCGCGACTCTGCGTTTGGTAAAAACCCGCTCTACCGGCTGGGTATCATTACAAAAGAAGGCTACCGGGTCTTTGAAGCGGATATCGGATTTTTCTCCCCTTTCCAGAATGACCGCATGGGCCGGGTGGGGGAAACACCCTGGGAATTCAATGATCTGATCCCCTACCCCCAAAAAGCCATGGCGTCAATATATGACGGGCCGGGCCGGGGTTGCGGTCCCGGTCGGGCTTCGCTGGGTGCGAACCGGGAGCTCTACCGCGATATTCAGCATTACCTGCCGGGAGTGGCGGCTCCCAGGAACCTTTCCCGGAGCAGGCTGGCTGATCTGGCCCGGAAGCATCCCGAGATCGCGAAGAGTTCCCTCTCCTGGTTCCTGGAAAACGATCAATTCTACGACAGGGTTTTGGCGGTGGTGGAGGATCAGGCCTTTACCCTGGACCTTTCGGTACCGGATAATAACACTTATATAGCGGCGGGCTTTATCAGCCACAACACCCGCCGGGGCGCCAACATGGGGACGCTGCGCTACAACCATCCCGATATTATTGATTTTATCTGCAGCAAAGAAAAAGAAGATGAGATCACCAATTTCAACCTCTCGGTGACGGTATCCGACGAGTTCATGCGCAAAGTGACCGGGGAGGATCCCGATCCCGAATACCACCTCGTCAATCCGCGGACCGGTGAACCGCATCCCCATCCGGAAACAGGCGAGGCGGTGAAGCTGAACGCCCGGGAGGTCTTCGACCTCATTGTCGAAAAGGCATGGGCCAAGGGCGATCCCGGTATTATTTTTATCGATGAGATGAACCGGTTTAACCCCACCCCCCGGATCGGGAACTACGAAACGACCAATCCCTGCGTGCCCGGTGACACCTTTGTTCTCACCGCGGAAGGGCCGCGGATGGTCAGGGATCTGGTGGGCAAGGACACTGTCCTGATGATCAACGGCAGCCCGTTCCAGACTGCTGCCGGGGGCTTTTTCCCCACAGGGGTCAAGCCCCTTCTGGCGATCAGCACGAAGGAGGGTTATTCCCTGCGCCTTACCGGCAATCATCTTGTGCTAAAAGTTAAGAAAAAAAGCCGGGATACCCTCGAAAAAGAGTGGGTTGCCGCCTCCTCTCTCCAGCCCGGAGATGAGATCATGCTTCACGATCACCGTGAGTTCTCCGGCTGGGACGGTCTGTACGGGGAGGGTGAGGGTTACCTGATCGGCCTGCTTGTCGGCGATGGCACCCTGAAAGCCGACAAGGCGGTGCTCTCCGCCTGGTTGGAGCCGGGTATCAGCGCAGTGATGGAAGCAGCCCACGGTGCTGCCGGGGCCTTGCCCCATAGAAGCGACTTCAGGGGATGGTGGAGAGTGAGCGGGAGGAAAGAGTACAGAATGAGCCCCGCAAGCCTGCGGAAGTTGGCCCTTTCCCTGGGTATGGGGGTGGATAAAGCGATCACCCCCCACCTGGAAACCCGGACCTCCTCAGATTTTGCCAGGGGGTTCCTCCGGGGCTTTTTCGATGCCGACGGATCGGTGCAGGGCTGTCACGAAAAGGGCATCTCCATCCGGCTGGCCCAAAGCGATCTGGAGCGGCTGCGGGCTGTCCAGCGGATGCTGGGCCGTTTCGGGATCAAATGCTCCCTTTATATCAACAGGCGCGAAGGTGGGAAGGTTTATTTTCCCGGTGGGGGCCGGGGTTTTGCTCTCTACGAGTGCAAGCCCCAGCACGAACTGATCATCTCCGGAAATAATCTGGCCCTTTTTGATAGGCGGATCGGTTTTCACAATACGGCCAAGAAAAAGCGGCTTGCCTCAGCCCTGGCGTCATATCGCCGCAAACTGAATCGTGAACGCTTTACGGCAAAGGTCGAGGCGATCACACCCAGTGCAGCCGAAGCGGTGTATGATGTCCAGGTTCCCGGGGTCAACGCTTTCGATGCCAACGGCTTTGTGGCTCACAACTGCGGTGAGCAGCCGCTTTTGCCGTA
>JAAZIE010000317.1 GCA_012510305.1 Bacillota bacterium
CTGCGGCGTTTCCGTATCCACCATCCGGGTAAATAAAGGCGGTTCGAGCAAGTAGCACCTGGCTTCACCCGGCAAGGCGGCGCCTAGATTTTTTTCGCTTTCCAGATAACTGCGGGTAACAAACACAGCCTCCGGCTTCAGTCCCGCAGCGAGGGCTTCCGCCACCAGGCGGGGCCCTTCCAGTGCCAGCTTGCCCTCCCGGCGGCGGTATCTCCGGCCGGCGGCAAGGCGCCGGTATTGCTTGTAGCAGGGGTTATTGCTGCTGCGAATCTCCCGGAAGCCCAAAATAGATCCTCCACCCCCATAAGTTTTTAACCGGTGAGAGGCGGCAGGACAGCACCGGGATCAGGAGTGCTCTTTGGCAACCTGAACCAGCCGGCTGAAGCCGGCTTCATCGTGGACCGCCATATCGGCAAGCATCTTCCGGTTAATCTCCACATCGGCCTTTTTAAGACCGTTAATAAAACGGCTGTAAGAAAGTCCGTTCGTGCGGGCCGCAGCATTGATCCGGGTGATCCAGAGCTTGCGGAAATCTCTCTTACGCCGCCGCCGGTCGCGGTAGGCGTAGGCGAGCGATCTCATCACCTGCTGTTTAGCCGCGCGGTATGACCTGCTTTTACCGCCGTAATATCCCCGGGCCAGCTTCATTATTTTTTTGCGCCTGCGGTGCGCAACCGGTCCTCGTTTCACGCGGGACATGATCAGGACCTCCTTTCTCGGTTAAGGCAATAGCTGATCGATTCGTTTATAGTCAGAAGCGCTGACTAAAGTGGACCGGCGCAGCCTTCTTTTGCGGCCGGCGCTTTTTTTCGCCAGGAGGTGGCTCTTGAAGGCGCGGTGACGCTTGATCTTGCCGCCGCCGGTTCTTTTGAACCGCTTCGCCGCCCCCCGGTGAGTTTTCATTTTAGGCATTGTTTCTTACTGCCTCCTTTGTCGCAGATGACTCAATCTTTCGGTGACAAAATCATGGTCATGTTGCGCCCTTCCAGCCTGGCCTTGCGCTCCACAACAGCGCAATCATCCAGATCTTCCACCAGCTGACGGCAGAGATTGTACGCTATGTCAGGATGGGCCAGCTCTCTTCCCCGAAACATCACCGTCACCTTGACCTTGTCCCCGCTCTCCAGGAAACGGCGGCTGTTTCTGGCTTTTACATCGAAATCATGCTGCTCGATCTTCGGGCGCAGTTTTACCTCTTTGACATTGATCACTTTCTGCTTTTTACGGGCTTCGCGTTCCTTTTTGCTTTGCTCGTACTTGTACTTGCCAAAGTCCATCAGCCGGCAGACCGGCGGACGCGCCTGGGGAGCTACGTTCACCAAGTCCAGCCGTCTTTGGCGAGCCGCCTCGAGCGCATCGGCAAGCCGCATCACGCCCAGCCGGTTTCCATCGGCATCGATGACCAGCACTTCCCGGGCTCTAATTTGCTCATTGACGAACAAATTTTTGGTAATCTTGTTCACCTCCCGCCATGGCATTCCCCCGAATTTGACAAAATAATATGAGCAGGCCTGGAACCCACCTGCTCATCGATCTCCGCTTTACCCGGACAACCCTGTAGCAGCGTTCCCTTTGCTTGATAGCGCCCCAAGGTGAGAAGCAGTGGCTTCTACTTATTAAAACCAGCATCAGTTAACTTCTGAAAAGAGCATACCAGAGATATGCAGCGGGGTCAAACTATTTTTTTTCTTCAATATCCTGCCGTAGCCGGTCAGTAAAACTAGCGATCGAAATTGGCCCGAGATCGCCTTCTTCGCGGTGGCGAACCGCAACCTGCTTGTTTTCAGCCTCGCGGGCGCCGACAATGAGCATGTACGGGATTTTTTTAAGCTGTGCCTGCCGGATCTTGTAGCCCACCTTTTCATTGCGATCATCGAGGCCGGCCCTGAAGGAGGCGCCGCGCAAGAGGGCGCAGACTTCTGCCGCATAGCCGTGCTGCTTTTC
>JAAZIE010000035.1 GCA_012510305.1 Bacillota bacterium
AGGGGGTCACGCCGAGCGCCCGGGGATGCTCTTTCGAAGGGATCTTCTCTTCGCGCAGCGAACGAGCTCCCAGAAGGAGCCGGCAGTGGCGCACCAGCATAAAGAAGATCCGCTGCGGCTCTTCGCGCTTCCGGTCAAGAACGGAGAGCGCCTGCAGAGCCCGGTCAAGGTTGCCCTCGCTGAGCGCATCGGTGAGGGCAAAAATGTTGCTCTTAATATCCCCGGAAAACAGCTCCCCTACCACTTCGGCGGTGATCGTCGTCTCTCCGTCGCCCAGATAGAGGGCGTACTTGTCAAGCTCGTTCGAGAGAGAGTAAAGATCGTTTTCCCCGCTCCAGAGGAGCCGCTGCAGAGCGGCGGGCTCAATCTTTTTACCCCGGCGGGCCACCTGCTCCCGGATCCAGCGAGCCAGCTCATTACCCCTCAACGGGGCACAGTGTACCACCACGGCTTCCTTCTCCAGCAGCCTGAAAAGGCGCCTGCGCCTATCCACGGCACCGGCCCGAAAGAGAATGATCCGTGAAGGAACCTGCTTGTCTTTCTCATCTGCAAGAAAGCTTTCCAGCTGTGCCGCCGCTTCTTTGCCGCTTTCTTTCCCGGGTTCCTCTTCTTTTTCTTCTGCAGAACCCCGCTTCTTTCCTTTTGCCGGCACCAGGTACGGCGGTTCCTCCACCAGCATCAGTTTACGGGAGGAAAAAAGAGTGGCTTCCGCGAGGCGCTGGAGTGCCTGAACCAGAGTCAGTTCACCGCCCTCAACCTTGTCCCGACCGTAGCCGGAATCTTCCCCCAGATAGCTTTCAGTCAGAAGATCGGTAAGCTTTTCGATCAAGAAAAGCTCCTCCCCGTAGAACAGATAGGCCGGGACAAAACGGCCCGCTGCGATGGACTTGGCAATTTCACGATAGGTGGACAATTACAGACAACCCCCAGATACTATTTGTTTCTTAAAAAACGGCGCGACTCGGGCAGAAAAAGAACCAGCACCGTGTAGATCTCCAAGCGGCCCATGATCATCAACAGACAAAGGAGTACTTTCCCGGCGGCGGGAACAGCGCTGTAGGTGAACCTCGGCCCGAGCATCCCCAGACCCGGCCCGACATTGCCCAAGGCCGAGGCGGCTGCCGAAGCGGCTGTCGTCGGGTCAAGTTTCATCCAGCAAAGGAGCAGGGTAGTGACAGCAAAAAAAAGAATATAGAGAAAGGCAAATCCGGTTATCCCCCGCATCGTCTCTTCGCTGACCGCCTCGCCGTCAAGTTTGACCGCCGCCACAGCCGATGGATGAACCAGGCGTACCAGCTCCCGCCGCGCATATCTAAAGAGCAGCAGCAGGCGAATCTGCTTGAGCCCTCCCCCGGTAGAGCCGCCGCAGGCACCCAGAAACATGAGCGAGAGAAGCACCATCCGGGAAAAATGGGGCCAAGCGTCGAAATCAACACTGGCGTAACCGGTCGTTGTCGCCACCGAGACCACCTGAAAGCAGCTCTGCCTGATTGAGAGAAGGATATTTCCCCCGGCAAAGGGAGCGATATCTATGGCGATGAGGACAGCGGCGGCAGCCAGCACGGCACTGTAAAAACGAAGCTCTTCACTTTTCAGCACCCTTCCATCGCCTTTGATCAGCCGAAAATAGATGGTGAAGTTTACCCCGGCCAGAAACATAAAGATGATCATAACCACCTCTGCCGCAGGATTGTTCAGGGCGGCGACAGAGGCATTGTAGGTGGAAAACCCCCCGGTGGGCATCGTTGTAAAGGCATGGGCCAGAGCATCAAAAAGGTTCAGGCCGCACAGGATCAGCAGCAGGGTCTGTAAAAATGTCAAAACAGTATAGATCAGCCAGAGCCAGCGCGCTGTTTCGGATATCCGGGGAACAAAGCGCTCGGCAACAGGCCCGGGCAGCTCTGCCCGGTAAAGGACAGTACTTCTGGAGCCGAACCGCGGCAAAACAGCAAGGAAGAGCACGATGATCCCCATCCCCCCCAGCCACTGCGTCAATGCGCGCCAGAAAAGCAGTCCGCGGGGCAAGTTTCCCGGATCGGCAATCACGGTAGCTCCGGTGGTGGTAAATCCAGAGAGCGCTTCAAAAAATGCATCGAGCATGGCGCCGCCGGTGCCGCTGTAAAAGTAAAAAGGCAGTCCGCCGAAAAAACCGGCCAGCAGCCAAGCCAGGGTGACCAAAGTAAAACTCTCCGCCAGAGAAAGCTGTTCCCGGCGTGACGGGTAAGCAAAAAAGAATAATAAGGCACCCGCGGCGGCAGTGATTAGAATGGACTTAAGAAAGGAGAGCCGGTCCCCCCCGGGCACACCGACGGACCAGAGCGCGCTCAGCACCATCATCAGGGCCAAAAAAAGGAGCATGATTCCCAAAAGATAGAACAGTTTTCTCCGGTGCACCGGCTCACCCCCCCCAGAAGATCTTTTTTCATCCCCCCATCAACCGGTCCTATTTGCGGGGGCGGTTGTTGTTGGAGCGGCTTCCCCTGGAGGCAAAATGGCGCTCCAGCTGACTGCTGATTTCCGGCAAAGTAAAGATGACCAGATGATCGCCCGGCAGAAGTCTGGTCTGCCCGCGGGGGATAATCACTTCCTGACGCCTGATGATCGCCCCGATGAGCATGCCCCGGGGAAATCCGGCTTCAGCCACTTTTTTTCCGGCCACCGCTGCTGAATTCGGCAGGACCAGCTCCAGGACCTCGGCCCGTTCGTCGTTCAGGATTGAAAGAGAGACCAGATCCTCGCGGCGGGTAAAGCGAAGAATCTGTGAGGCGATGATCAGACGCGGGTTGATGATGCTGTCCAGACCGAGAGCGCTGTACACCGGAGCAAGCTGGGGATCGGCCACCTCGCAGATGATCTTTTTAATTCCCGCCTGCTTGGCCAGCACTCCGGTGATAATATTGGTGCGATCATCCCCGCTGACAGCAATAACCGCATCGGTCCGCTCCATCTCTTCCTGCCGGAGCAGGTCAAGATCGGTGGCATCCCCTTGCAAAATCAGGGTCTGCGAAAGTTCACGGCTGATCAGTTCACAGCGGGCCCCATCCCGCTCGACGAGCTTCACCTGAAAGGGGCTGCGGCTCTCTTCGAGAAGCCGGGCCAGCTCGAAACCGATCTTTCCGCCGCCAAGGATGGTGACACTATTGATCAGGGTGCGCTCATGAATCAGCAGCCGACTGATATCCTTCAGCACCCGCGATTGCCCCAGCAGGTAGATCCGTGAACCGGGTTTGATCGTATCCTCTCCACTGGGGATGGTAAATTTACCCTGACCCTCATTGATCCCGACGATAATGCAGCCGGGGGGCAGGTTCAATTTGTGAAAAGGTTTCCGAATAATATCGGTTTCCGGCCCGGCGATGAGGCTGAGCATCATCACCCGCCCCTTGCTGAAATATTCAACTTCACAGGCCTCGGGGAAATGAAGCATTCGCGAGATCTCGTAAGCGGCACTTCTTTCCGGGCTGATCATCAGATCGATGCCCAGCTGCTCCCGGGTAAGCACGGCTGAATCGAAGGCGTAATCGGCATTGCGCACCCGGGCTACGGTCACCGGAACACCATACCGTTTGGCGACCATGCAGGCGATAATATTGATCTCATCAGTCTCGGTTACCGCAATAACCATATCTGCGATTTTAACCCCGGCCCGTTCCAGGGCCGGGGCACCAGCACCGTTTTCTTCCATCACCATGACATCAAACATCTCGCCCAACCTGCGGGCC